>NZ_DDCJ01000037.1:26037-40042 GCF_002335285.1 Thalassolituus sp. UBA2009 | reverse complement strand
CTGAAAATGGCCTGGTCGCCGCTGTTGCAGCACCATCAGGCGCATCGCTGGTTGCGTCGCACTATTGTCGATGTGGCGCAGTACTGCTGATGCGCCTCCGATCGGCCTTCGCTTGACGATAATCAACATCATGATCAGTTGTGGCGGGTTAGACTGCCACTACTGATTGTTGCTGCGGATCTGCTGTCATGACCATCGACTTCCGCGATTACCGCCCGCTGGCGTTAGCGCAAATGAACCGTGAACACGAAGAATTTGCCAACCTGCTGAACGAGGCCGAGCAGGCGTTGCTGATGGGGCGCGCAGGGCTGCCGTATTTACGCCGCGTGTATGAGCATTGTCAGCAGCACTTTGCACAGGAAGAGCGTGATATGGAATACCTGCGCTTTCCTGCCCTTGCATCCCACCGCCATGAACACCAGCGTATATTGCAGCAGTTTGCCGACGCCCTGGCAGGCTATGAAAACAGTGGCGATATGACCGCTGTACTCGAATTTTTAATGGATGTGATTCCAGACTGGTTTGGCCGGCATATGAACGATTACGACCGGGCGCTATCGCAGTTTTTAGTACAGCAGGAACAAAAGCAGGATCAAAAACGGGCGCATTAACAGGCGATTATTCACGAATAACCGCCAGCGCCGGATTATCCTGCAATAACGCGGCAATAATATCTTCTATCGCTTTATCCCGTTCCCGGGTATCGGCCTGCACAGGCAGGCTTAGCGAGCGGGCAATGGGGTAATCACCTTCTACGGCAATATAGCCGGGGCCGATAAATACCTTACGGATATCAGCAGCGGCCAGTGTCAGTGCCGGGTGGTTAGCATACGGGGCAATAAACAGTCGCCCATCGTCATAACGCAGCAGGGTTTTAACCCGTTGCTGCTGCTGATGGCGTTTATGTTCCCACCACTGCAACCACAACAGTAATGGCAGAGCCAGCGCGGTAACCGGCCAGAGAACGGCCGGAGGCTGATCACTGCTGACCAGCCAGGCAACGAGGAAAGCGATGCTGTAAAACAGCAGCATTTGTAACATCCGTACCTGACGTGGGGCGCTGACGGTTAATTCGTAAGACACCATAAACCTCCTTGTTAATGTTGGCAGAATGCCGTTTTAATCCAGCGAGCTTAACCCTGACCCAGCGAGCTTAATTGCAGTCCCAGGCAATGCTTTTCGCCTGCCGCGAGGGTAATTATATCGGCAAAGGCATTGGCGGTTTCTACACAGAACATCCGCATCCAGGCATCCGCTGCAAACTGGCTCAGACGCAGGCTTTTTTCAATATACGGGTTCCATACCACGGCACTGGCGCTGCCACAGGATTGCAGTAATAAACGCTGTTGCGGGCTGATTAAACGTAAGGGGCGCGTGGCATCGTAAATACGGTCGGTTTCACCGTTAAAACGTACCGGCCCCTGCTGAGTTTTCTCGCACCAGCCTTCTAAGGTTTCGATATAACGCTCACCTTCAAAGCCCAATACCTGAGTGGCACGTACATCGTCGGTGGGGAAATAGGTATGCAATGCCTGGCTGAAACATACCGGTTCGGTTCCGTTATTCTGGCTGATTAAATTAACCGCCAGACTGTCGGCGCGGAAAATAAACTGCGCCTCAGCGTTCAGCTGTGCTGACCATTGCGGATGCTGGTGATCATTTAATGTCAGCGTAATTTCTACCCGGTCGCAGGCCTCGTACAAATCGCTCAGCTGCCATTGCCGTGCACGGGCAAAACCATGGGCCGGTGCCTGCTCCGGATTAGTAATGGTGGCTTTTACCGCCGCCGGGTTCATCGCCGCACTGCCAAACCACGGCCAGCAAAGCGGAATGCCGCCGCGCAGCGATTGGCCCTGTTTGTATTCCGCCTGCTCGCTCAGCCACAGCCAGTTGTTCTCACCTTCAGGCGCGTAATGAATTAACTGCGCACCCTGTAATAACAGATCGGCGCTGAACTGCGGATGGCGGATTTCCAGACAGGTCAGCTCATCACGCTGCACCGCTTTAACAAAAGGGCTGTGAGCCAGTAACCGTGAGGCCGCGGAGGAAACAGAGGCTGCAGAGGCAGCAGTGGTAACCGGGTGAGAGGACAGAGACGGCATGGTTAGCGCTATTCCTTAGGTATTCGCTGAGACGCAGCCCTGAACTCAGGGCACAGACAAAGCATTAATATAAACGATGAATAGGCCTATAATCGCATAATTCTTTATTTTTCGGTTATCCATTTGAACACAGTTCCGTTTGCCAAAAGCGCCCTGAAAGAAGCCTTGCTGGCCGCCCTTGACGGCGAAATTGCTGCCGCACTCAATGCCGCCCGCCAGGCGCAGGAAACCGCCTCCCACGAAGGTAACAAACCGGAAAATCAGTACGACACTCTGGCGCTGGAAGCCGCCTATCTGGCCCACGGCCAGTCGGAGCGTATCCGCGAACTGCAGGAAACCCGCATCCTTATCGGCCAATGGCCGGTGCAGGACTTCAGTGAAGACGACTCCATCGCCTCCGGCGCATTGATTCAATTACTGGATACTCAGAGCAAAAGTGCGCAGCAAAATCAGCGCTGGTTGTGGATAGCGCCGGTTGGCGGCCGCCAGCTTGTGACAGAAGGACGCACTATCGCCGTGCTAAGTACCCAGGCACCGCTGGCGCAAACACTGAAGCGTTTGAGTATTGGCGACGAAGTGGTTATGGGGAAGGAACGCTGGGAAATCGGCGGGGTCTGGTAAGGGCAGGGCGGGCATAAAAGCAGTGTTATAGGTACGACATTGCGCCGATAACCACCGCGAAAAGAATAACAACCCAAATAACCCGAACAAAAAAATGAAGGCGCTTATTTGCCCTGTTCTCTTTTTTATTACCTTCTGTATTTACTTCGTCACTTAGATATTCGGCACTTACATCTTCAGCCCTATACTCACGGAAGGCGAGAAACAGCGCAGCTCCAAAAACAGGAAGCAGCAGAGCAATACCTGCAGGCCGGGAAGTAGTGGCAGTAATAAATAACGCCGATAATATATAAGCAAAGAGCAGAATGGCGGATATAAATTCTTTTAGTGGCATGGCGTCAGCTTGGCTTTAGTCCCGTTTTTATAGGTGGATTATGATCTTTAACAGCATCTTTTTGGCTTTGGATTTGATGCTCATACAAGGCTAAGTTGACCTCTGTTGTCTCGACTATACCCTTTAATTCAAACTCGCATGATTCGTAGTACTCTCGGAGTCTATGGTTGTGTGCTACACAATCCAATCGCAGGTAATTAATATTATTATCTTTGGCTTTAGACTTAATTAGAGTAAGGATTTCTCGTCCTAAGCCTTTGTCAGAGTATTTACGACAAATGGCTAACTTATGAATGTAAAGCGCTTTCGCTTGGTCGTTTTTCCATATTTCTTCAGGATTGGATCTGAGTTCAACCGTAGCGACTAATTTTCTATCGAGTTCAATTACATAAAATAAACCGGAATCAATTGAAGCTTTTATTTCGGGTCGGATTGAATCGAGCCAGTCAATTGGCCATTGAAAAACTCCTTTTGATTGAATCCAGATAGCATTCTCATAGAGTATGTTATATACAAGGTCGAATTCTAAAATGCTTGCTTGCCTAAGATTCACTCTGATATTTCTCCATAAGGGCTAATGCTTGAAGAAGTTGCAAGAACGCAGTCTTAGCATCTGAAGAAAAAATTTACAAACGCCAGGGAAAATCCGCCGACCCATACGAGTATCATCCCAGAAAATCCGGCGATGATAACAATAGTGCGCGATAGCCAGCCTGTGCCACGTGAGCGTCGGATGATGTAAGTGAAAAGCAGTGCGCCAACGATGATACCTGCGGCAACAATAAGCCAGCCAAGCGTATCGATAAGCGGATCTTTCTGGCCGAATTCTGGCGGACACTGACTCGTTGCGTGTACAGATGAAGAACATATCAGAAGTGCTGTAAGGAGTTTAACTTCTTTTGAGCGAATACCGGAAATACCCATATGTGTTAACGCTAGTGGTGAGGGGCTTGCCGTAGCGGGTGAGGCTTGTGCTAGCTTAGCGTAAAGCACAAACGAACACAGCGGAAAGCAAGTCCCTCTCAATCGCTATTGTTATGTTTCGTTTACTACAACAGAAATCCTTTCTATATCAATTAATGGGTAGTTTTTATCATTAACTGGACCCAGGTTATTTTCGAAGTCTTTGATACCATCTTCAATGTAGCTAGTATCAATACCCTCTGAATATACCTCTCTCTCCGGGTAATAGTCATAATAGTAAACACCACTATCCCGATCACGATATATTGTATTTACATACAATTGAGTTCCATTACTAATAGAAGATATACCTTCATGCTTCCCTGAATTTGCAATAAACGTAAAAGATGTGTCTGTAGATAAATACTCAATCTCTACGTCTCGGATTGACACGTAAGAAACGCCATCCCCATACACCCATATATATGCGGCCAAGTTGTCTCGACTTATAGTAGTTTGCTCAGCATTATCCGATGCAGTTAGGTCAATTCGAAAAGATATATCACCTTCACTTATAGCACCGTCGTTATTTATATCAAACAGTATTTCCCATTGATATTCCGCTCCACCATTTGGAGCCCCATCTAGGTTATACGTGAATGAGCTGGGAAGCTCAGTGAAATTTATCGTGGCCCTTATTTCCTTCTCCATGTTCTCGCTATTCTGTTTCCCCTCATTCTGACAAGCTTGTAGCAGAATAATAAGAATGACTAATGTTACTTTATTCATTTTCTCTCCCAGATCCATCAAGAAGCATAACGCTCGGCACAGCGGGGAAATTGGAGCGAGGAACGAGCGTAAATTTGATCCGCTTGCTGCCGCTTGTTAGCTGTACTCACCGCAATGGATTTCGACATGATGTGATTCGACCAGAGCATAATGCCCAATGACACTTTTTGACTTACTGGCATTGCTGATTTTGCACATAATGTATCTATTATCGACGACACCCTCCGGGCACCAGTCAAAGTAACAGATGAAATTAAGAGTAAAATCATTTGCTTCCACAAAGGTTATATCGTGATCCCACGCACCATGATCCACATTCGGATTTCGATTAATCTTAATTGGCAACCGAGAACCAACTGCTTTCGACTCGAAGAATGGAACTGGTTCGTTAAGCCAATCATACTTATCATAAGCGATATTTAACGGCGCACACACCAAGTGCTTAAAGAGCAGCTCACTAGTCTTTTCAAAATCACCCAAAACGTCCCAAGCGCTCTCACCCTTAGGAACATAATATATATTCCTTAGATGCCTTGATGCTTCACGATAATTTTCGAAAAAATCTGTCGCCCTTATCACGCTCACTCCCACAGCTAACAGTTTATTCGTAGGCATGCTCATTAGCACACCTAAGCCATTATTCAGATTTCCAACCTAACCCATTGTCCGGGTTGTAAAAATCATCGTTATTTTATTTCTTGTCAGGATATAAACGCGCAGGCACGCTTTTACCCTGAAGCGTTCTTTACATTTTGCGCGTTATCACTTTTCGCAGAATCTTAAGTGATTGATTTTCTTCCATTCTTTCTGGTCCGAAGGTGTCAATCTGCGCATGCGCGTTTTGCTACCTGAGCGTAAACGCGCATCAGATTCCGCAAACAGCAAAATATACTGGTTGTTTGTACATGGTTTTTCTCTGGTAATTTTCAATGCTTTCCCGGCAGTTAAAATCGCATCAGGTGATGCTTGTTTACCAGACACGCTACCGCCCGTCCTTATAAACGCAGGGCAGGAATCGCGTGTTTTTATCATTCGGGATTGTAAGCGGGGAGGGCGTGTGTCCGGACGGTGTGTTCGTACGATATGGCGGCATCCCTGCGTTGGTTCGAGAGTACTGAAATTCGGGGTTGGGTTCAATAATTGATAAAAATGGTTACAAGTGGCAAATGACGACAGGTATTGCTTTGGCTCTTCTTGATAATGAAAGCTGTGATCTGGTGGGCAGTGCCCACCCTACATATCAATGTGAACGCATGGCAGCTTCCGTCGCGGATAAGATCCGCTCCCACAATACATTGCTTATTTTGAAATGTGGCATCGTGTCATGGTTTGTGCGCCTGCGTTGGGCCAAAGGCGCTTATATCATTGTGCGAAGTTTCTTTTCAGAAAATACCCTGTCTGCCTTGGAAAGCTGCGTGTTGTTCATTTTGAAGCGCGGTTTCGCGTTATGGTTTTATGCGCCTGCAGGACGCCGGTTTGGATAATACTGCGCCGGTACCTCCCGGCAGGATGCCGGGCGAGCGAATAGGGCCATGGACAATTTTGTCCGGAACAAAATTGAGCAGCCGCAGGCTGACCCGCAGGGCGAAGGGCAGGATGCCCAAAGTACCGCCCATTATTTGCGTTACCGAGATCGCAGGATTATTCAGAGCGGATTAAGTCTTGCACAGCGCGAAGCGGGCCGGTTTTGATTCGCTGCGCTCACCCTTCGGGCCAGCCTGCGGCTGTTACTCCCGTTGGTCGTTTGCTCCTGCAAAACCTGCATTTCCGCCATCCATGGCGGTCAGGAGTAAGCGCCCGGCCGGCGTGAGGGGTAAGACCCCTCAAAGAGGTCATAGGGCCGGGCGGAAGCTCAAAAAGCCAGCCCGCGCAGCGGCCAAAAACAAATCGGATATCGCGACTGAAAGTCGCTCCTACTGAAAATAGCTCCCACAGCCGTCGACCCTACAGCCGCCGTATTCTCCATCACAATAAACAGCCATAAAAAAAACTCCGGGCAAAACCCGGAGTTTTATTAATCGCCAGCAGCTGGCTGCGCCTGACTTCAGTACCACCTGATTTCAGCACCAGCCGCCAGCAAAGGCAGCAGCCATTATTTCAGATCATAGCGATCCGCATTCATGACCTTCACCCAGGCTTTAACAAAGTCTTTTACAAACTTCTCTTTGTTATCGTCCTGAGCGTACACCTCGGCGTAGGAGCGCAGGATGGAGTTAGAACCAAACACCAGATCGACACGGGTTGCTGTCCATTTCACATCGCCGCTTTTACGCTCAACGATGTTGTAGGAGTTTTTACCCGTTGGCTTCCAGCTGTAGGCCATATCGGTGAGGTTCACAAAGAAGTCGTTGCTTAATACGCCTTCTTTATTGGTGAACACACCGTGTTTGCTGCCGCCGTGGTTGGTGCCGAGTACGCGCATACCGCCGACCAGTGCGGTCATTTCTACGGCGGTAAGTCCCATCAATTGCGCGCGGTCGAGCAGCAGTTCTTCCGGCATAACCGTGTAGTCTTTTTTCACCCAGTTGCGGAAACCATCGTGGATCGGCTCCAGCGGTTCAAAGGATGCCGCGTCGGTCATCTCGTCGGTGGCATCACCACGGCCCGGTGCGAACGGTACAACGATATTCACGCCTCCGTCTTTGGCGGCTTTTTCAACCGCGGCGCTGCCGCCCAGTACAATCAGGTCGGCCATGCTGACGGGTTTGCTTAAACCGGCCTGAATGCCTTCCAGCACTTTGAGTACTTTCTGCAGACGCGCAGGTTCGTTGCCTTCCCAGTCTTTTTGCGGCGCCAGACGGATGCGGCCGCCGTTAGCCCCACCGCGGTAATCGGAACCACGGAAGGTGCGGGCGCTGTCCCAGGCGCTGGCAACCAGCTCGGATACGCTCAGACCAGAGGCCAGAATTTTGGCTTTAATATCGGCCACTTCGGCCTCGCTCAGGGTGTAGTTCACCGCCGGTACCGGGTCTTGCCAGATCAGGTCTTCGGCCGGCACGTCGGCACCGAGGTAACGGCTTTTCGGGCCTAAATCGCGGTGGGTCAGTTTGAACCAGGCGCGGGCAAATACGTCTTCGAAGTAGGCCTGATCGTTACGGAAACGCTCGGCTATTTTGCGGTATTCCGGGTCGACCTTCAGCGCCATATCGGCGTCAGTCATCATCGGCATACGGCGGATAGACGGATCTTCGACATCCACGGGCATATCTTCTGCGGCAATGTTCACCGGCTGATACTGGTGCGCACCGGCCGGGCTTTTGGTCAGTTCCCAGTCGTATTTAAACAGCAGGTCGAAGTAGCCGTTATCCCATTGGGTGGGCTTGCTGGTCCAGGCACCTTCGATACCGCTGGTGACGGTATCGCGGCCAATACCGCGGCCTTTGTGGTTGTTCCAGCCGAGGCCCTGTTCGTCAACGTCGGCGCCTTCCGGGGCAGGCCCAAGGTTGGCAGCATCGCCGTTGCCGTGTGCTTTACCCACGGTGTGGCCACCGGCGGTTAAGGCAACGGTTTCTTCGTCGTTCATGGCCATACGCTCGAAGGTGACGCGCATATCCTGAGCGGTTTTCAGCGGGTCGGGGTTACCGTCCACGCCTTCCGGGTTTACATAGATCAGGCCCATCATCACGGCGGCGAGTGGGTTCTCTAAATCGCGCTGACCGCTGTACCTTGTTCCTTCGCTGCCGCTTGGCGCCAGCCATTCTTTTTCTGAACCCCAGTAGGTGTCTTTTTCCGGATGCCAGATATCTTCACGACCACCGGCAAAACCGAAGGTTTTAAAGCCCATGGATTCATAGGCCATATTACCGGCAAGAATCATCAGGTCGGCCCAGGAGATTTTGTTGCCGTATTTTTTTTTCAGTGGCCATAACAGGCGACGGGCCTTGTCGAGGTTGCCGTTATCCGGCCAGCTGTTCAGCGGTGCAAAACGCTGGTTACCGGTGTTGGAACCACCACGGCCATCGGTTGTGCGGTAAGAGCCGGCGCTGTGCCAGGCCATACGGATCATCAGGCCGCCGTAATGGCCCCAGTCGGCTGGCCACCAGTCCTGGCTGTCGGTCATCAGGGCTTTCAGGTCGCTCTTCAGTGCTTCGAGATCGAGTTTCTTGAATTCTTCGGCGTAGTTGAAATCGTCGCCCAGAGGATTGGTCTTGCTGTCGTGCTGATGGAGGATGTCCAGATTCAGTGCGTTGGGCCACCAGGCCATATTGTCGTTGCCGGACGTGGTGTTACCACCATGCATGACCGGGCAGGTGCCTGCTGGCTTTCCCTGATTGTTGTTACTCATAAGTATCTCCTTGATTGACTGGTTGGCCGGCGCTCCCATTGTGGAAGGTTGTGGAAGTCTGTGCCGGTAGTGACTGTACAGATACAGACTAGGGGAGAAGCGCACGCTTGCCGAATTAGTTGTGGCAATACGTTCCTTAGTCAAAAGCTATCAAACTTTTTTAAAGTAAGGATTTCTGACTATCGTTAAGCCGTTGAAGGAGATTGCGGCAGGTGAGAGGGTCGTCAGGTTGGTGAGTCAGGCTGGTTTGTCGGTAGGGGGGTGCT
Source organism: Thalassolituus sp. UBA2009 (assembly GCF_002335285.1). Classification (NCBI taxonomy): domain Bacteria; kingdom Pseudomonadati; phylum Pseudomonadota; class Gammaproteobacteria; order Oceanospirillales; family Oceanospirillaceae; genus Thalassolituus; species Thalassolituus sp. UBA2009. The sequence continues at coordinate 30,742 of NZ_DDCJ01000037.1, read as the reverse complement.
GAAATCTGTTACGCGGTTGGCAATGTGCCGGGTCAGGCAAACACAACAGCGACAGCCGCAGATAAAACACCTGCCCCGGATGGGGCAGGCCGATAACGCTCAGTCGAGCAGGAACTCCTGCCATTCGCTGAGCAGTTCTTTAAAGTCGTCGAGGCCACAGGCAGCAAAGGATTCGGCGTCGTAAAACTCCAGATCTTCGCCTTCCAGCTCCTCCAGTGAATGATCCTGCAGCAGTACCAGGGCAATCACCTCGGCATCGTCACGGGTCAGGCGCAGTAAGAAATCGCGCCCCTGCCACTGAAATTCACTCTGTTGGCCCTGTTCCAGGCTGCTAATGGCCTGCAACAGACGGCTCAGCTGCTCGGTATCGGCACCCAGTTCGTCGGTGAGCCAGAGGCCAAAGGCTTCGTGGTCCATCGACAGGCGTGCGCAGGGCAGCTGGCGTTCATTGTAGAAAAAACGGTAATCCATAAAGGGTCTTCGTGTGGTCAGTCGTTGTCGTCACTCAGGTCGGCGCCAGCCAGTGGCCAGCCGCCCAGATCTTTGTAGCGATTGATAATAAAGCAGAACAGTTCGGCGGTTTTGTAAGTGTCGTAAGCGGCACTGTGCGCAGCGCTGTTGTCAAAATCGATGCCGGCCATTTTGCACGACTTGGCCAGCACGGTATGACCGAGGGCCAGCGCGGCAATGGAGGCGGTATCGAACGACGAAAACGGGTGGAACGGATCGCGCTTGATATCGTTGCGGGCGACGGCGGCACGCAGGAAGCCATGATCGAAGTGGGCGTTATGGCCGACCAGTACGGCGCGGTTACAGCCGTTGGCTTTGATCTCGCGGCGTACGGTCTGGAACATGGCGGTCAGGGCGTCGATCTCAAATTCGGCATCGCGTTCGGGGTCGAACGGATCGATGCCGGTAAAATCGAGGGCTTCCTGCTGCAGGTTGGCACCATCAAAGGGATGAATATTGGCGCTCAGGGTTTCATTCGGATGCAGATAGCCATCCTCATCCATGCGCAGTGTGACCATGGCGATTTCCAGCAGGGCGTCGGTTTCGGCATCGAAGCCGCCGGTTTCAACATCGACAACCACGGGTAAAAATCCGCGGAAGCGCTGTGCCATCATGGTTTTTTCCTGTTTCTCTTCACTCACCCTCAGTACTCCAGTTTCCAGCGCAGGGTTTCGCCGGCACGCAGCGGCACAATAACATCACTGCCAAATGGCAGCTCGACCGGCGCCTGCCAGTCTTGTTTGATCAGGGTAATTTCGTCGCTGTTACGCGCCAGACCGTAGAAGTCCGGGCCGTAATGGCTGGCAAAGCCTTCCAGCTTATCCAGCGCACCGAGGTCTTCGAAGATTTCGGCATACAGCTCAATGGCGGCGTAGGCGGTAAAACAGCCGGCACAACCACAGGCGTTTTCTTTGGCGCCTTTGGCGTGTGGCGCACTGTCGGTGCCGAGGAAGAATTTGCTGTTACCGCTGGCGACCACATCCTGCAGCGCCTGCTGATGGATATTGCGCTTCAGAATCGGCAGGCAGTAGAAGTGCGGCTTAATTCCGCCAACCAGCATGTGGTTACGGTTGTAGGCCAGATGCTGCACGGTGATGGTGGCGGCAACGTTGCTGCCCTGGCTCTGTACGAATTCGGCGGCGTCTTTGGTGGTGATGTGTTCGACCACCACTTTTAAGGTCGGATGACGGCTGACCAGCGGTGCCAGAATGGTATCGAGGAATTCTTTTTCGCGGTCAAAGATGTCGATGTGGTTCTGGGTGACTTCACCATGCACCAGCAGCGGCATGCCGTTTTCAGCCAGCGCAGCGGCGATATCATCGAGTTTGCCGAGATCGGTAACACCGGAAGCGGAGTTAGTGGTCGCTCCGGCCGGATACAGCTTAACGGCTACAATGTTACCGGCTGCCTTGGCTTCAGCAATCATTTCCGGGGTGGTATTGTCGGTTAAGTACAGCACCATTAACGGGTTAAAAGTCAGGCCCTGCGGTACGCGCGACAGGATGCGGTCGCGGTATTCCAGTGCCTGTTCGGCATTCATCACCGGTGGCTGCAGGTTTGGCATGATGATGGCGCGGCCCATCACCCGGGCGGTGGCAGGCACGGTATGTTGCAGCACGGCGCCATCGCGTACGTGCAGGTGCCAGTCGTCGGGGCGGGTAATGGTCAAACGGTCAGTCATGCTCTTCAACCTTCAGCTAAAATTGATGGGGCATTGTACCGAAAGCAGCCTTTAACCGCTTAATTTTTCTCGGAATTGGCCGATAACTCAGGAACAGCCCCGAATTTAACAGCCTCAACCGGATGTCTATGCACAAACTAATTGCCTTAAGCTGCATGTTGCTCAGCGCTTTCTGCCAGGCGGATGCGGCGCTGGACTACGGCGGTGACATTGAAACCACCGACTGGTCGGTCAGTGGTTCGGTATTTGAGTGCCGTTTTGAGCAGACGTTGGCCGGGTATGGCCGCGCGGTGTTCTATCACGAGGCCGGCGAGGACGTTACTTTTCAGCTCGAAACCCTGAAGAACCTGATGTCGTATAGCCAGGCACGGGTCAGTATCCTGCCGCCGCCCTGGCAGCCGGGAGTAAAAAGCGAAGATCTGGGGGTGGCGCGGATTGTAAAAGACACGCCGAATCTGAGTCTGGACGCCACCCGCACCAATCAGTTTCTGCATGCCTTGCTGGAAGGCAAATGGCCTGCCATCAGCCACAAAACCTATTACGATCAGAACCGCTTTGTAAAAGTGCATCTGTCGGCGGTGTCGTTTCCACAGTTTTATCTGGATTATCTGGAGTGTGTAAAACAGCTGCTGCCGGTTAATTACCGGCAGGTGGCGCGCTCGAAGGTGCTGTTTGCCAGTGGTGAAGAGCAGATCGATGCCCCCGATATGAAAATTCTCGACCGCATTATTTTTTACATAAAGCATGATCCGCGCATTTTTGCCGTGTATCTGGATGGTCATTCTGACAACGTTGGCCGCCGTTACGATAACCGCCAGACGTCCAAGGCGCGGGTTGAGGATGTGGAACGTTACTTTATCAAGCAGGGCATCGATCCGGAAATGGTGACCACCCGTTTTCATGGTGACCGTTATCCGGTGGCCAGCAACAAAACCGCGGCCGGACGTGCCGAAAACCGCCGTGTGACCATCCGTATCGAACAGCGGGAAGATATGCCGATTCCGGATAATCTGCTGTTTAAACCGAAGGTACGCACCCAGACTACCGCCAGCGGCGACTGATACCCGCCGCGCTTTCTTTATTGCTCTTTTTAGTTCTCTTTCTTTACTGCTCTTTCTTTGTCCTTTGGGTACGCCTGTTGGCTATCCCGTGCACAATCAGTACAATACCGCCCCTTTCATTATTGCTATCCGCCGGTACGGGCTGTTTGCCCCCTGTGCGGCCAATCATCATCCTGGAGAATACCCATGTCAGACATCAAGAAAGTGGTGCTGGCCTATTCCGGTGGTCTGGATACGTCCGTGATCGCCAAATGGCTGCAAGAAGAATACAAGTGTGAAGTCGTAACCTTTACTGCTGACCTGGGCCAGGGCGAAGAAGTTGAACCGGCACGCGCCAAGGCTGAAGCTCTGGGTATCAAAGAAATCTTCATCGACGACCTGCGTGAAGAGTTTGCCCGTGATTTCGTATTCCCGATGTTCCGCGCCAACACCATTTACGAAGGCGAATACCTGCTGGGTACCTCGATTGCCCGTCCGCTGATCGCCAAGCGTCTGATCGAAATTGCCAACGCCACCGGCGCTGATGCCATTGCCCACGGTGCAACCGGTAAAGGTAATGATCAGGTGCGTTTCGAACTGGGTGCCTACGCCCTGAAACCAGGCGTAAAAGTGATTGCTCCATGGCGTGAATGGGATCTGACTTCCCGTGAAACCCTGATGGCGTACTGCGACAAGCACGACATTAAAGTTGAGAAAAAAGCCGGTAAGAAATCTCCGTATTCTATGGACGCTAACCTGCTGCACATCTCTTACGAAGGTGACATTCTGGAAGACCCATGGAATGAGCCGGAAGAAGATATGTGGCTGTGGTCTGTGTCTCCGGAAAATGCTCCGGACGAAGCGGCTTACCTCACCATCAGCTTCAAAAACGGTGACCCGGTTGCCATCGATGGCGTGGAAAAATCTCCGGCCACCATTATGGAAGAGCTGAATAAGCTGGCCGGTGCTCACGGTGTGGGTCGTGTGGATATCGTAGAAAACCGTTACGTGGGTATGAAAGCCCGTGGTTGCTACGAAACTCCGGCCGGTACTGTGTTGCTGAAAGCACACCGTGCGATCGAATCCATCACTCTGGATCGTGAAGCAGCGCACCTGAAAGACGAACTGATGCCACGTTACGCCAAGCTGATCTACAACGGTTACTGGTGGAGCCCTGAGCGTAAAATGCTGCAGGCGGCTATCGACGAAACCCAGAAAGTTGTTAACGGTGATGTGCGCGTAAAACTGTATAAAGGCAACGTGATTGTGGTTGGCCGTCGTTCAGAAGACACTCTGTTCGATGAAAAAATCGCCACTTTCGAAGACGATGCCGGTGCTTACGACCAGAAAGATGCGGCCGGCTTTATTAAGCTGAATGCTCTGCGTCTGCGCACGGCTGCGAAAAAAGGCCGCAGCTTCCTGGATTAATTCCGGCGCTGTTGTTTTTCGCAAAAAAAGAACCCGCTACGGCGGG
>NZ_DDCJ01000037.1:8219-25836 GCF_002335285.1 Thalassolituus sp. UBA2009 | reverse complement strand
TTTTTTATGGGCTTTTTGAAGCTGTTTCCAGAACACTTCTGCATGCTGCTGGCGATTTTATGTCGCAATAAATCCCTTGTTTGCTGATGGTCAGACTGATAAGTTTATTTTTAGCGTAGCGCCTTATTGATGATGGCCTGCATATCATGAAATGACTGCTTGTTAGGGATAACGATGCCGGTATTTTTCAGCGGAATAGCACAGTTACGGACGTATTTTTCTCAACCGGTTATTTATAATTTTCAGCGGCGGATATTTCTGGCGGTCATGCTGGGATGGCTGAGCGGCTGCACAGCGAATGTGTATTTTCATCCGCCGGAAGAAATGTACTTAGTTCAACCGGAAATGGCGGTGAAAAAGGATCATCAATCCTGATTATGCTGTGCGCTGATACGACCCAGATAACGTGGGTGGTGAATCAGCCAGCCACCAATAAGACCAATCAGACTACCCAGTAAGATATCGCTGAAACGCGCCAGCATAAGGGTATCCAGCGGACTTTGCAGCGCCGTTACTTCGGCAAAAAGCAGTGTTAATGGCGTAATAAAGAGCATAGCAATGCCGTAATTACGCACCACCAGAACTTCAATCGAAAAACTCAGCAAACCAATAATCAGCACCAGCATCCAGCCGTTGGGCTGCAAGGCAAAAATCAGCCATGCGATGCCCAATCCCAGTGCGGTGCCGACGACGCGGTGTATTTTCCGTTGCCATACCAAACGAAAGTTGGCGCCCTGAATAATCGCGGCGCAGGAAATGGGTACCCAGTACGGATTATGCAGCTGTAGCGCGTTGGCTAATAACGATGACGCTGCAACAAAGACGGCGATAACCGTGGCTTCGGCCAGTATCCGGCGTGCCGGGGCAACGGCGCTGACTGGTGGTGTTGTTTCTGTTGGCAACAGCAGACTGTACAGCAGGGCAAGAATACAGGCTCCCGCACTGCCGAGGCCAACCAGCAACAGTCTATGTGAAATCTGTTCCGTCTCATGAGGCAGAACGCTTGCCAGCGCGGCAACCAGAATAAAAAAGAAACTTCCTGGTGGTGGCATGCTTAGCCTGCGTGTCAGAAAGGTGCTGGCCATGGTTATCAACAGCAGCATCAGGGCAGCACTCAGAGGATTTGAGCTGATGCTGGCGAGTAAAAAACTGAGCTGAAAACCAAGGCTGCAGGCCAGCAGTGTCAGCAGGCGGCGACGCAATCCGGCGGCGGGCAGATACAGAATCACCAGCGCACCAACACAGCCGAGAATGCCGGATTTTATATCGCCATACAGTACACCCGCTAATGCAGGCAGTGCCGAACAACACGCGACCAGCAAGGGTAAATGCCAAGGACGGGTGGTCGGATTAAGGTGCAGCAGGGCACGCATTTCCTGTTTTATGATGGACCAGCGTGAGGAACGCTGTGGCGAGAGCGGCATAGATTCAACCTGAGCATGCAAAGGACTATGATACGGCGATGAGGTATTGGCTTACAGAGGTTTTATGTCGTTTTCAGGGGACAATCATACCAGCGTTCAGCAGGCGGAAAACTGTTCAGAGGGTGCAGATGAGCAGTGTTGTCCGCTCTGCGGCGGGCTTAACCAGTGTGCGGTTGCAGCACAAACAGAGCCATCGGCTTGCTGGTGTTTTCAGACGGAAGTCAGTCTCAGTAAATTGCTGCACCAGCAGGCTGATCTGCCAGAAAATTATTCCAGGCAGACGTCCTGCATTTGTCCGGGTTGTGCATCGAGACTGATTTCAGAACACTCGCGGATACCATAAGGGCGGAATAATTCCAGCAGCTTACCGTTGCTTTTCAGTTCATCCATCAGTTGGTTGATCTCTTTTGCGCCGGGCATAAAACCAGGACGGATCAGAGCGGAGTGCTGATAGCGCTGGTCATAACGATCCGATACCAGAAATTCTTCACGCGCGCCGGGGTTATCTTTAAAAAAGCGATGCAGAAATGCTTTGCTCATGACCGCAATGTCGCCATGCCGCTCACGCAGCAATGACAGATTTTTTTCGTTGGTCCAGGACAAAATCATCTGAAAATTCTGCCGCAGAAACTGTTCGTCGGCATTAAAGGCGGCGAAGCCGTAATGAAAACCGAGAATGCCGATCATGCGCTTATCTGAGAGGTCGGCAAAATATTGCTGGTCGCGGCCTTGTTCGGCCAGTGCCACATAGACTTCACCGTCAGTCTGATAGGGGCGGGAAATTTCTATGGGAATACCCTGCCAGCCCCAGGCCGGGTTCTCAAAAAAGATGACGTCATAATCGCCCATGGTAAAGGCCTGATAACGGCGCTTGGGCGAGATGGGCACAGGTACAAACTGATAATGACTCTGGTGCTCGTTAAGCAGCTGAATAAGGCTGATGGCGATGCCCTCATATTCTCCCTGCTCATTCTGTTCAACATAGGGAGGATATGGATAGATCCCGACTTTAACCCGGGCTTCCGGCTGTGCTGAGGCAAGCAGCTGCGGAGACAGTAAACACAGGGCCAGCCAAAGCATGATACGGCGGCTGGCACTGATCTGTCGGAAGGGGGATGTTACTTTGTAAGATTGCTTAACCAAGTCCTTGGCCTCTTTTGTATAAGCATTGTATACAGAATAGTCCTGTGTCCGGGGCTTGAAAAGATTTTACTCATCAAGCTCTGGAACGGTTCACACTAATTTAACGGGCCCGGCTTGGGAGCGGCTCTGCGCGCTGTTATAGTCCGGCCTTATTGTTGCAATTTATTGCTCAGATTCTTTGTTCTGATGTCCACGCAGGATGCCTGGTATGACCAATTCATCTCCCCAGACTTTATATCCGGACGCCGGCCCGGTGGCTGAAATCCCGTCAACCTTGAAGTTGATTGACAGTTTGCGCCTTAACGCCCAGCTGGGTAAGAACAGCCACTTTTATGCATCGCTGAAGCGCCGTAACCTGCACATTCTCTGTGGTGTCCCGGTGGTGATTATTAATCTGATTCTGGGGTCGGTATTTTTTGCTCTGTTACAGGCCGAGTTGCCGGACTGGGGCAAATGGCTCAGTGCCGGTCTGGCATTACTGGCGGCCGCTCTGGGCGGTGTGCAGACTTTTTTTGATTTTAAGAAAAACTGCGCCGGTCATCGTGAAGTTGGTAACGATTATCTGGAGCTGGCGCGTGAGTGTGAGCGTCTGCTGGCATTGTACGATGATGAACTGATGAATCTGCAGCAACTGGCTGTGGAACTGCGCCGGCTGAATAAGGAATATGCAGAGATTAACGAGCGGGCCGAGATGTTTATTGTGTCACCACGTGAGTATGAATATGCCCGCCAGCGTTTGCTGACACGGGCAAAATAGCGCTAGTCATCCCGGCTGCCGCTCTGTTGCCGGAATCGGAATCCACATAATAATAAGGACGACAGCATGCCAACTGAATGGGCTTATCAGAGTGCGACCCGCTTACTGGCGGCAATGGCCGCCGGACAACTGAGCAGCCGCGATCTGCTCGAATATTACCGCCAGCGGATCGAACGCTATAACCCGCAGCTTAATGCGGTGGTCGCCACCGCTTTTGACGCTGCGTTCCGCCGTGCCGATGAGGCTGATAATGCGCGCCGTGAAGGTGTGTCCTGGGGACCTCTGCACGGTCTGCCGATCACCATCAAAGATACCTTCGAAGTGCAGGGCATGCCCTGTGTGGCCGGCGCACCGGCACTGGCCGGACATCGGCCGGACAGTAATGCCTTTGCGGTGCAGCGCCTGCTGGATGCCGGTGCCATTATTTTCGGTAAAACCAATGTGCCGCTCTATGCCGGCGATATTCAGAGTTACAACAAGGTGTACGGCTCGACCAATAACCCCTGGGATGAAAGCCGTACGCCAGGTGGCTCGTCCGGCGGTGCCGCAGCAGCGCTGGCCGCGGGCTTTACCGCACTGGAGCTGGGCTCGGATATTGGTGGCTCGATCCGTACACCGGCGCATTTCTGTGGTGTGTTCGGCCATAAAGTTACCTACGGCATTGTTTCCAGCCGTGGCCATATTCCTGGGCCGCCGGGCATGCTGAGTGAACCGGATCTGGCGGTTCCCGGTCCGCTGGCGCGCAGCGCCGAAGATCTGGATCTGGCACTGCAGGTGGTGGCTGCTCCCGGGCCGCTGATGTCGGAGTACTGGTCACTCAATCTGCCGGCGCCACGGGCTAAGCAGCTGCAGGATTTCCGCGTGTTGCTGTGGCTGGATGATCCGCTCTGTCCGCTGGATGAAACCCTGAAGCCGGTGTATGACGGCCTGTACCAGCAGCTGCAGCAAGCGGGCGCGAAAGTGACGAACGGCGCTCCTGAAGGAGTCTCACTGAGCCGATTCTTTCCGGTGTATATGAGCCTGCTGGGCTCGGTGCTGGGGTCCGGCATGAAGCCCGGCCAGCGGCGCATGATGCGTCTGATGGGCGGCATGGCCAAACGCTTTGGCCGCTGGATGAAAAGCGGGGCATACGGTGATGAATTTTTGCTGGGCATGGGGCAGAGCCATGCTGACTGGGTAAAGCGCAGCGAAGAGCGTCATCGCCTGACCGAGTCGTTCAGCAAGCTGTTTGACCAATACGACGTGGTGCTGACGCCGGTGGCGATGACGGCGGCCTTCCGCCATTTACAGGATGTCCCGATTCAGGTGCGCAAACTGGATGTGAATGGCGGGCAGCGTAACTACTCCGATATGTTTATGTGGATTGCTCCGGCCACCCTGATGGGGCTGCCTGCGACCAGCGCACCGGTCGGGCAGACCGCCGCCGGTCTGCCGGTTGGCATTCAGATTCTGGGGCGCCGCTACGATGACCGCACGACCATTGAGTTTGCCCGGCTGCTGGAACAGGCGGGTATGGATTTCCGTGCGCCGCCGGGGCTGAGCTGAATGCCGGGAGGGGAGGATGGCAGCCTGCTGACTGTACTCTTTGCCGGGTTATCGGTACCGGCGTTGCTGACCTTATTGCTGTGCAGCTTTCTCGGTTCGTTGCTGACAGCGGCACTGGGTGTTGGCGGCGGGGCATTTCTGATTACGGTAATGGCCGGTATTGTGCCGCCGCTGGCACTGATTCCGCTGCATGGCATGGTGCAGCTGGGCTCTAACGGTTCCCGCGCCTGGCTGGCCCGGCGGCATACCCAATGGCCTAAGGTCGGTTGGTTTTTAGCCGGCGCTTTACTGGCCGTGGTGTTATCCGTACTGGCTTTGCACTGGTTGAGCGGGCGCCTGGACCCTGGTGTTATTCCGCTGTTTATCGGTCTGTTTATTCTCTGGCTGAGTTGGGGCAAAGTGCCGCCGGTTGGGCTGGGGGAGCATCCTCTGGGGTTGTTTGCAGGAGGCTGGCTGACGACGCTGGCGACCATGCTGGTCGGAGCCACAGGGCCTTTGGTGTCGGCCTGGCTGGGACGCAGCGATGGTGACCGCTGGCAGTACACGGCCAATTTTTCGACCAGCATGAGCGTGCAGCATCTATTAAAAGTCGTGGTATTTGGCTTTGCCGGTTTCGCCTTCAGCCAGTGGCTGCCATTACTGCTGCTGATGGTGCTGGCCGGTTATCTGGGTACCCGTGCCGGTCTGAAACTGATGGGCAGGATTCCGGAAGCCTTGTTCCGCACCTTGTTCCGTTGGGTGCTGACGCTGTTGGCGTTACGGCTGATCTGGGTCTGGTATCAGGGCTGACAAGCCGCTGCACTCAGACGCCGATATCTTCGTTCCATAATGTTGGCTGATCTGCAATAAAGCCGCGCATCAGTTCAATGCATTCTGCATCGTTGAGTACGGTCAGGCTGACACCGCGCTCGCGCATATGGGCCTCGGCGCCCATAAAGGTAACGTTTTCGCCGATCACCACCCGCGGGATGCCATACAGCAACGCGGCGCCACTGCACATATCGCAGGGGGACAGGGTGGAGTAGAGCGTGCATTCGCGGTAGTCGGCGGCGGTTAGGCGTCCGGCGTTTTCCAGACAATCCATCTCGGCGTGTAACACCACGCTGTTCTGTTGTACCCGGCGGTTATGGCCGCGACCGATAATCTGCCCGCCTTTAACCAGAACCGAGCCGATGGGAATGCCGCCTTCGGCCAGTCCTTTACGTGCTTCTTCGAGTGCGGCCTGCATCGCTTGCTGATCATTCATAGGTTTGTCCTTTTGCCTGTTTTTGCTTTGGCCGGTTGCCGTTTTTATTGGGCTACCAGAGATCGCCGAAACGTTCGCGGTGGCTTAAGTATAAGCGCAGGTCGAATTCCAGCTGGTGGTAATCCGGTTCCATATAGCAGCACAGTTTGTAGAAGGCTTTGTTGTGTTCTTTCTCGCGCAGGTGCGCCAGTTCGTGTACCAGGATCATGCGTAAAAAAGCCTCCGGCACCTGACGGAACAGGGTGGACACGCGGATTTCGTGCTTGGCTTTCAGCTTGCTACCCTGCACCCGCGAGACAAAGGTGTGCAGTCCGAGAGCGTGATTAATGACGTGAATTTTGTCGTCATAAATCACTTTGCTCAGCGGTGGAGAACTGCGCAGGTGGTCGTTTTTTAACGCCATGGTGTAATCGTACAGCGCACGTTCGTTATTCAGGCTGTGACTGTGCGGATATTTTTTCTGCAGCAACGGACCGAGTTTACCGGCCTCCAGTAACTCGGCGGCCTGGCGTTGCAGATCGGGGCTGTAGCCGTTGAGATAGTTTATCTGGCGTTGTTTCATTGGTTTGGTTTAAGCATGGTTAACGATGTTTCAGGGATTCAGAGCATGGTTACGGCACAGCTCAATCCAGGCCTGAATACCGGCGCTGCGGTATTTCTGGCGGTGCACAATCATATACAACTGGCGGCTGAAGTCGCGTTGCGGGACGGTTAAATGTACCAGGCTGCCACGGCGGAAAGCATCGGTGAGGGTAATCTGCGACAAACAGCCAATACCGAGCCGCGCTTCCACCGCACGCTTAATGGCTTCAGTGTGCTGTAACTCAAGGGTGATGTTGAGGTCGGGCAGCAGGCCGTGCAGGGCGCGGTCAAAGGCCTGACGGGTGCCGGAGCCGCTTTCGCGCAGAATCCAGCGGGCGGCGAGTAAGTCGCTGTCATCGATATGGCCCTGCTGTTGTTGCTTGTGCGCCAGCTCGTCGTCGGGGTGGCAGAACACCGCCAGTTCGTCGTTATGCCAGGGAATCATTTCCAGTTCCGGATGATTCAGCTCGCCTTCAATCAGGCCGATGTCCAGCTCGTAGTTCAGCACTTTGTCGGCAATCTGGCGGGTGTTGGCCACATCCAGCCGCACCGGTGCATCCGGGTGCTCGGCCATATATTTCGCCATTAAACCCACCGCCAAGTAATTACCGATGGACAGGGTCGCACCCACATTCAGCGGCCCGGCTTCGGCATGGCGCAGCAGTATCTGTTCGAAATCCTGCGCCTGAGCCAGCAAGGCTTCGGCCCGTGGGCGTACCAGCCGGCCCTGTTCATTCAGCTGCAGACGCTTGCCGACACGGTCAAACAGCTGCACGGCAAACTGATGCTCAAAGTCTTTTAACGCGCTGCTGGCGGCACTCTGCGACATGGCCAGTTCATCGGCGGCGCGGGTCAGGTTCTGGTGGTGGGCAATGGCAATAAACACTTGCAGCTGACGCAGGGTGTAACGCATGGCGGCCTCGGAGATGCCGGAGCCGGCATCGGGTTGTTATTCGGTAAAACCGAATAAAGTTATTCAGATAACTTGATTTGCCGATAGTCTGCCGTGGGTTACTCTGCCTGACAAGTTAAATTGGCCGCCAGGAACCAGCCATTATGAGCAATCTGATCCGCGAAACTGTTACCAGTGTGCATCACTGGAATGAAACCCTGTTCAGCTTTACCACCACCCGTAATCAGGGGCTGCGTTTCAAGAATGGTCATTTCACGATGATTGGTCTGGAAGTGGAAGATAAGCCACTGCTGCGCGCTTACAGCATTGCCAGCGCTAACTATGAAGAAGAGATGGAGTTTTTCTCCATCAAAGTGCAGGACGGCCCGCTGACCTCTCACCTGCAAAAGCTGCAGGTTGGCGATGAAATTCTGGTGGGTACCAAGCCGGTGGGCACACTGATTACCGATAACCTGCTGCCCGGTAAAAACCTCTATCTGCTGAGCACCGGCACGGGGTTGGCGCCTTTTATGAGCATCATCAAAGATCTGGATGTGTACGAGCAGTACGACAAAGTGATTCTGACCCACGGCGTGCGTTGGGTATCTGAGCTGGCGTATCAGCAGCGTATTGAACATGAACTGCCGAATAACGAATATTTTGGTGATGTGGTGCGCGAAAAACTGATCTATTACCCAACGGTTACTCGTGAGCCGTTCCGTAATAACGGTCGCCTGACCGATGCGCTGACCAGTGGCAAGCTGACCCGTGATATCGGCCTGGCCGATCTGAATCCGGAAACCGACCGCTTTATGCTGTGCGGCAGCCCGGCGATGCTGGATGATTTGACCAGAATTCTCGATGACATGGGCTTTGAAGAAGCACGTGGCGGTAAGCCGGGGCATTATGTGATTGAGCGCGCCTTCGTCGAAAAGTAAGGCGCTGTTGCCAATGAATTCGCCGTCATAGCGGCAAGCGGGTAAGCCCGCCCGTTCTCTGTTCTGCCGGAATCTTGGCCCGTCAGAACAGAGAACGGGTGGGCTTTTTTATTGGCCGTTATTCCTCTGCATGCTCAAAACTGAGCAGTAACTGACGCAGCAGATTGTTCAGTTGCCGTTGTTGTTCAGGCTGCAATGCTTTGAGCAGACGTGCCTGCAATTGCAGATGGTGCTCAACTGCACGGTTAATCAGTTCGCGGCCACTGTCGCTCAGCTGTACCAGCAGGCTGCGGCGGTCATCGGGATCGGGCAGGCGCTCAATCAGGCCGCGTTGTTCCAGCCGGTTCAGACGGTTGGTCATGGCACCGGAGGTCAGCATGGCCGATTTAAACAGAACCGTCGGAGTTAAGCGGTAGGGCGGGCCGCTGCGCAGCAGGGTGGCCAGCACATCAAACTCACCACTGGCGAGCCCCAGCTGCTTATGCAGTTCGCTGATTTCCTGACGGGTATAATTTGCCAGACGCGATAGCCGGCCCACCGCCTGCATCGGCCAGATATCCAGGTCTGGCCGCTCCTGCTGCCATTGATCAGCAATAAAATCCACATGATCCCGAGCCATAAGGTGTCGCTTTTCCTGTGTAAAACGGAATCTGTTCAGTGTGCCCGGGAAATATCTTAACGTAAAGATATTTGACCGTGGTTGCCGTTAGGGATATCTTTATTTTAAATATCTTAATGTGAAGATAATTGGTGGGCAGAAATGACAGCGAGCAGTAAAGATATACCCGTTGGTTTGCCGCTATGGCTGATGGCCGTGGCAGCTCCTTTGTTGTGGGGAACAACCTACGCGGTGACGCAGGCTTTTCTCCCCGGAGTTGATCCATTCTGGCTGGCGACGCTGCGCATCGTGGTGCCCGGCGTGATGATGGTGTGGCTGGTGCCGCTGGCGGTGTGGCGCCGGCATTGGCTGAACATTGTGGTGCTCAGTGCGCTGAATATCGGCATCTTCACTGTGTTGTTGTTTGGTGCTATTCAGCGCTTACCGGGCGGCATGGCGGCGACACTGACGGCCAGTATGCCGCTGCAGTTACTGCTGTTGCGCGCGTTGCAGGGCAGGCTGCCGGCCCCTTTGCAGTTGCTGGCTGCGGTGGGCGGGATGGCGGGGGTTGGGCTGCTGGTCTGGCAGGCTCCGGCTGAACCTGACTGGACGGGAGTGGCGCTGGCTTTGGCGGCGGCGTTCTGCATGGCGCTGGGCGTGTTGTTGATGCCGGTTCTGGGGCGAGGGATCAAACCGCTGGTATTGGCCAGTGCGCAGTTGTTCAGTGCCGGTGTTGTGTTATTGCTGCTGATGCTGCTCTGGGGACGGCCGTTTCCGGCACTGGATACTCAGGGCGTGCTGGCGCTGGTCTGGCTCGGACCGGTGGGTATGGGACTGGGTTATTACCTGTGGTTCCGTGCTATTACCCTTATTGCCGTTGATAAGCTGGCCTTTATGGGGCTGATTAATCCGGTGGTGGCAGTATTGGCCGGTGTTCTGGTGATGGGTGAACTGATGAATATCAGTCAGGCTTTTGCCATTGCGCTGGTGCTGTTCTGTGTGTTGCTGGCTCAGCATCCGGCGGCGCAGCGGCATTTGTCTGCAGCCAGGGTCAGTTAAAACTGGCACTGAAGCTGCAATGTCTCCGGTTAGTTAAATAAATCGTCGGATTTCCGGCGTTATTTGAATGATCGTGTGACAGGAGAATGACAATGCCCGGACAAGGTACCGTAGAAGATGTACTGCGCAGCCTGAACTTTGCTCAGGATGTCGGTAAGCAGATACGCGACGCCGGTTATGTGCTGGATAAGACAGAGCTGAAGCGTCTGCTGGCTGAACTTACCTCGGCGGTTGCCTCCAGTAAAATGGAGCTGGCTTTGCTGCAGGGCGTGTGTGAAGCCCGTGACGAAGAACTGATCCGCTTACATGAAGCACTGGTGTACAAAGGCAATCTGCGCCGTCGCGGTGATGGCTATTACAAAACGTTGGATGGCCGTCCTTATGGTCAGCCTTACTGCTCTTATTGCTGGGAGAGTAAGCAGCAATTACTGCATCTTCACAGCCGGATTCTGAGTAAAGACATCCGCATCTGTCCGGGCTGCAAAAATGAATATCAGGCCATCCGCACACCGTATCTTGAAGCGGACGGCATGACGGTTTAAGCCAGCGCACGCCGATCGTTGCAGCTGGGAGACAGAGTGTCTGCGCTGTTTGGCGGGAAAATGGCCGGACAGGCAGAGGCTGCTCTCGCACTTCGCTCAGGGCACGGCTATATTGGCCGCGCAATGTCTGGCGATGGAATCCGTATGAAGCTGCTTAACCCTGCTGTTCTGATTTTAAAGGTATCGTTACTGGTCCCGGTTCTGGTCTCAATGCTGTGTCCTGTTTTTGTGGCCAATGCTGAAGACACTGAGGCTGATGCCGGAGCCGGTAGCGAACCGACGGTGCTGGAAGAATTATTACCCGCCACCGGGCCGCTGAAAACCAAGCAGCAACCGGTTGATATGATTGCGGATGATGAGTTCAAACCAGCATTGCGTGACAACCTGCCGCAATTGGTTGAAAAAATTCAGGTTGAGCGCCTGGCATCCGACAGTCCTTATGTGATGCTCCCGCACCGGCCTAATTATGTGTTGCCTCTGTCTTATCAGGGCCGTCCCAGTGATCGTGAACAGAACCGGGTTTTGCAACATTACACCGGAGATCCTGACGCTGAACGCGAAGCTGGCAATGATCATCTGGAGGCGGTATTTCAGCTCAGTATCAAATACCGTTTGTCCGAAGGTCTGCTGGGAAAATTCAGCAGCATTGATGTGGCTTATACCAACCGTTCCTTCTGGCAGGCGTACAACGGCGATATTTCCCGGCCATTCCGTGAAACCAACCACGAACCCGAGCTGATATTTTCCTGGCAGCCACAAAATAAGTGGATTGATTATTTTTCTCTGGCCATTAATCACCAGTCCAACGGCCAGACCAGCTCGATGTCGCGCAGCTGGAACCGGGTTATTGCCCAGGTCGCATCGGTATCGTCTACAGGGATCTATTCCACCCGGATCTGGTGGCGCCTGCCGGAAGAAAGTAAGGCCGATCCTTTTGACCCCGCCGATAATGATAACCCGGATATCGACGATTATATGGGTAACGGTGAATTCACCTATATCTATGTCATGGGCAACCACAATATCAGCACTATGTTGCGCAATAATCTGAATCCGGATAAAAACCGTGGCGCGATTGAAATCGGCTGGACCTTTCCGCTCAACCGTAAAATCAAAGGATTTGTGCAATATTTTAATGGTTACGGTGAAAGCCTGATTGATTACAACCGCTATCAGGAGCGTATTGGCGTCGGCATTAAACTCAGCGACTGGTTCTGAGCTGGCTGTATAACAATAGCGCGGTATAATTGCCGCGCATTCAGGCCGGAATTTCTATGATGTTAACCCTCGGACTTATTATTAATCCTTATGCCGGTATCGGTGGCGCCGTTGGTCTTAAGGGCAGTGACGGCGCGGACATCGTTGCCGAAGCTCTGGCCCGTGGCGCTGAGCGTAAAGCTGTATTACGTACCCGTCAGGCGCTGGATGTTTTGATGGCATTAAAAGAGCGTTGCCACTTTCTGACTTGTCCCGGAGAAATGGGGGCCGATCTGCTCACAGAGCTGGGGTTTTCATTTCGCCTGATTGAGGCTGATATTCCGCCATGCAATACCAATGCGGAACACACCCGTCTGGCTGCCGCAGCGATGCTGGAGAATAACGTCGATTTACTGTTATTCGCCGGTGGCGATGGCACGGCACGTGATATCTGTGCCGTGGTTGGCGATGCCCTCCCTGTATTGGGTATTCCGGCCGGCGTGAAAATTCATTCAGCGGTTTATGGCATTACACCGACGGCATCCGGTGAAGTGGTGCGCAGTCTGCTTGAAGGCGGGCTGGTGGATATTAAAGAAGCCGAAGTGCGTGATCTGGATGAAGAAGCTTTCCGCAATAATCAGGTACGTGCACGGCATTACGGTGAAATGCGTGTGCCACAGGCCGGGCATTTTGTGCAGGCGGTAAAGCAGGGCGGCGTTGAGGTGGAAGAGCTGGTGCTGGCTGATATTGCTGCCTTTATCTGTGCCGATATGGATGATGATGTGTTGTATCTGGTTGGCTCAGGCAAAACCACGCAAGCGGTGATGGATGAATTAGGGCTCGATAATACACTGCTGGGTGTGGATGCTGTTTTTAACCGCGAACAGATTGGTAAAGATTTAACCGCGGCTGACATACTCAGACTATTGGCAGAATATCCGCGGGCTCAGGCGATTGTCAGTGTGATGGGCGGTCAGGGACATATTTTCGGCCGTGGTAATCAGCAGTTCAGCCCGGAGATTTTGCGTTTGCTGGGTAAAAAGAATATCCGCCTTATTTCAACCAAAACAAAAATTGGCGCGCTGAATGGCCGGCCGTTAATTATGGACAGTGGTGATCCTCAATTGGATAAAGACTGGGCGGGGACCGTTGAAATCACCACCGGTTATCGTGATCAGATTGTTCATACCCTGATTTAATCTGAATACTATGAAGACATAAAAAAACCGGCGTTGGCCGGTTTTTTTATTGTTCTCCTGGGGGAGGATTGAATCATCAGTTGACGACAAATTTCTCTACCGTCTGATTCAGACGCGCTGCCAGTTCTGCCAGTGCCGCACTGGCCAAGGCCGCCTGAGACGCCTGCTCATGGCTGGTGCTGGCCAACTCATTAACACGTACGACGTTGCGGTTAATCTCTTCGGCAGCATAGCTTTGCTCTTCGGCTGCAGTGGCGATCTGGGTGTTCAGGTCGTTGATGCTGCTGATGTTGCTGTAAATCACCTGCAGAGCTTCACTGGCTTCACTTACGCGGGCGATACCGGTTTCAGCGCGGTCACGGGATTTCAGCACGGTGTTGACCACTTCAGCGGTTCCTTTATTAAATTCGTTGATGGTTGCCCGAATAGACTCAGTGGATTCCTGAGTTCGGCTGGCCAATGTCCGCACTTCATCGGCAACCACGGCAAACCCCCGGCCCTGCTCGCCGGCACGTGCGGCCTCAATGGCAGCGTTCAGAGCCAGCAGATTTGTTTGCTCGGCAATGGC
Source organism: Thalassolituus sp. UBA2009 (assembly GCF_002335285.1). Classification (NCBI taxonomy): domain Bacteria; kingdom Pseudomonadati; phylum Pseudomonadota; class Gammaproteobacteria; order Oceanospirillales; family Oceanospirillaceae; genus Thalassolituus; species Thalassolituus sp. UBA2009. The sequence continues at coordinate 12,146 of NZ_DDCJ01000037.1, read as the reverse complement.
ACTGATTTCACCCAGAATCGCGCCGATACTTTCACTGTCTTTCTGCAGTTTTTCGATGGCCTTAGTGGCCTCCAGAATTTCACTGTTGAGGGTTTCAATTTCGTGGCGGGCTTCATCCGAAATACTTTTTCCGCGACTGACCTCGCGATGTACTTCGTTGACGGCACTGGCTGCCTGATTAGCATTGCCGGCAATGTTCTGAATAGTTGAGGTCATTTCGGTCATGGCAGTAACCGCCTGGGCAACTTCTTCCTGTTGCTGATTGCTGGCATCGCCGACTTCACGGGTAATGGCTGACATCTCTTCCGATGCGGAGGCTACTTCGGTTGCACCGGATTTTACCTGCTCAACGGTTTCGCGCAGTGTGGCAATTAAAGCGTCAAAGGCATGAGATAAAATACCAATTTCATCACCAGAGCGGTGACCGATTAATTGTGTCAGGTCGAGGTCGCGGGCAATGCGCTGAATTTTGCCGGTAATATTCTGCACAGGCTGGTAAATCGCACGGGATACAAGAAAGGTCAGGGTTGCAACCACGGCGAAGGTTAACAGGATGCTCAGCGTGAGGGTTGTATATACCCGCTGAGTCATGGTTTCCATTTCACCGGTGATGTAGACCGTCAGCTCATCAAAAATGGTTTCGGTTTTATGGATGGTGCTGCGCATCTCGCCGCGCAGACCTTCTTTTTCGTTTAATCCCATCAGCTGCTCTTTATTGAACAGTGTGGTGAACTGATCCTGGTAACTCCTGAGTTCCTGCTGAACCTGACTGTTACCGGCCAGACTGCTGCGTTCCAGCGCCTGACTGAAATCGTTAATACCCGCTTTGAATTTATCCATATAGGATGGGTCGCTGCGCAACATAAAATCTTTTTCATGGCGGCGCAGCATCAGCATGTAATAAAGCAGCTCATAGTCTTCGGAAGATTTTGCCGAGGTTTCGATATCATGTACGGCTTTGCGCAGGCCGCCATACAGACCGCTTTTAGGGTCCAGACCGATTTCCTGCTGAGCAGCGGCAAGGGTATCAAATATCTTGCGGTAACCATTCACTTGGGTGCTCAGTTGCTGGACCTGAGTGGTATTCAGACCCAGTCCCCGCATGTGACTGTTCAGTTTCGTGATGTCATTCTGGGTTTTATCTGCGACGGTGCCGAACTGCTGGACATACTTCATATCTTTACGTGCCAGGAAATCCTTTTCATTACGGCGCAGCAGCAAAATATCAGCACTCAGTGTTTGCTGTTGATACAACACATTCGACAGCTCACCAAGGCGCGTGAACTGCTGAACGCTTAAGGCCGATGTAATAATCAGACCGAGAACAACCAGCACCAGAATCATGCTGTGTTTACTTTTAATGCTGAAATTGTCAATAACCATGGGGTTAACCTTTATGTAGCTATGACAGAAGACTAGAACAACTGCCGTAGGGCGCCAGTTGTATGCGGTATATGGCAGGTTTTGGCTGCGTATCGCTGTTTCCGGTGTAGCCATTGGCATGGCAAGTCCTAGGGAGTACGGATATATCCCTGCTAATTTAATACGTAAGTACCATAATAAAAAATAACAGGGCCTTACCATGTCGATTATTACTCACGCCAGCCGCTACCGGCGCACCGGTTTTTGTATTCTTTCTGCTTTGACACTGCTCCCCCTGCAGGCTGTTGCTTTGCACAGCATTCCTGCTGCAGAGGAGGTGCTTATCAGAGAAAAAGTCGTTGCCGGTCAACAGGATAAGGTCTTTGCCGCTACCTCTGGCCGCGAGCTTGGATTCCGTGGCTTCAACGTATCCGGTGAAGTGAAGCTGGCAGAATCGGGCTTTAAAGCCTTTAAAAACAGTGAAGATGCGCAGGTCAGTCTGGGCTTACTGAAGGACAAAACCGGCGCCAATCTGATTCGCTACACCCTGGCATGGGAAGGTGTGCAACCGCAGCCGGGGCAGGTGGATGAAGATTATCTGGCGGCGGTCAGCCAGCAGATTGCCATCGCAGCGGACCTCGGACTGTATGTGCTGTTGGATTATCACTCGGATTTATACAGCCGCCATACCTTTACGGCCGATTCCGGCGATACCGGTAATGGTGCGCCGCGCTGGGCGGTAAGCGATGTTTACGGCAAGGATGATTGTGGTCTGCCCTGTCAGCTGACCTGGGCTGCGCACAAGCAATCCGATTCGGCGGTACGTAATGCCATGCGTGGTTTCTGGGCTGACCACTGGGCGCTGAATCAGGATCTGGCCGATATTGAACTCTATCTGCCTGCGTTGGATCAGTGCGTGGATATTGCTGGTGGCCAGGCCGGGAATTCGGTCACCGTTGGCGGCTGGAGCTGCCATGGCGGTGCTAATCAGCGTTGGCATTATCGGCAGGATGGCACCTTACGCAGCCTTACGGACACGGGCCAGTGTCTGGATGTAGCCGGTGCCAAAACAGCAGCGGGTACCGATATTCAGGTGTATCAATGCAATGGCAGCAGCGCGCAGCAATTTATGGCGGATACTTATGGCCGCGTACACGCTGTGCTGGACCTGAATAAATGCCTGAGCCTGAATAACGGTAATGTGCAGCTGGAGGAGTGTGTGGCAGCCAGTCAGGTTACAGACAGCCATCAGCAGTTTCAGCTGCGTGATGCCGCCACCGGCCTCTCTCTTATGCCGCAACTGGATTTTGTCCAGAGCCAGTTTGTCTGGCAGCTGGGGGAAATGCTGAATTATCTGCAGACACATCTAACAGCCGCACAGCGGGCGATGATTATTGGTGTTGATCCGGTTAATGAACCCTTTGACGGTGGCATCGGCACTATGAGCTATGCCGACTGGGATAATGAGGTGCTGTGGCCATTTTATCAGCGTGTGCGTGCAGAAATGGATCAGCGCGGCTGGAGTAATACCCCGGTGTTTGCCGAGCCGATGGTGTTCTGGAGTTCTATTGCCGGAGCCGTTGCACCGGCAACCGGTGGCCATCACTTAACCTATCAGCCCGGTGATGGCTTTGTTTTTAACAGCCATTTTTATGATCAGGCCCGTATGGGCGTTAATGATTTAACCGTGGCGCGTAATGGCAGCTATTTTTCCAATATTGACCAGATCCGTGACGAAGCCCGTTATCTGAATATTACGCCGTTTTTATCGGAGTTCGGTATGTGGCTGGACGGTTGGGGACATACCGATACCGAGCGGGTGGTAAATGCCACCTATCAGGGGATGGAAAGCTCAGATCGCGTTTCCGGTAAAGACCGGTATGTGGATTTTTATACGCCTCTGATCAGCGGTACTCAATGGCAGTGGGATTATTATTACGACAACCATCAGGAATTACAGAACGGTAATCCTCAGCGCGTGATGACCGACGATGATGCCTGGAATGGCGAGAATTTTTCCGTCATCCGTGATTATGGCCAGAACTACAATATTAATGCCGAACTGGTACAGCGTGCCTATCCGCGTGCATTGCAGGGGGATCTTCTGCATTTCAGTTATGAAGGCCGGGTACCGGATCGTGCCGGTGACCGGATGAACTACCACAGTATCCGTGTTTCTTTACCGCCGTTATTTTCTGAACGTGAATTTCTGCGCAATACCGAATTTTCTTTTGCTGCCTGGCACGGACGTTTAAGCGATGCGCCGACGGAAATTTACTGGCCACGGCATTTGGCAAAAGAACAACTTACTGTAATTACTGACGCCGGTATTTTTCCGGCCGCGACATTATCGGCTGCGGTAACACAGCAAGCGGATGAAGTGGTTATGATTTCTGATCGCGGGGCTGGCACTGGCCAGCGGGTATTCATCTGGGATGATGTCACTGAAGGAGAAAATTCTGACAGTCTGCATTTTGCCCTGTTAATTCATGGGGATGCCGGGCTCAGTGGCGAGGAACTGGCGGATTTACAGGCGGGTATCCGCTATCAGTTAGCGCAGGGAAA
>NZ_DDCJ01000037.1:6797-8021 GCF_002335285.1 Thalassolituus sp. UBA2009 | reverse complement strand
AAGCCCGGTGTATCTCACCGGCAGTATGACGCATTCCGGCTATAGCGCCGACAAAGGAACTGCGGCCAATGGTTTTTCGCTGATTAATGCCCGTTCAGGCTTATGTCTGGATGTTGCCGGGGCACGCAGTTGGAACGGCACAAATGTGCAGTCCTATCCATGTAATGGCAGCAATGCCCAGCGCTGGTTTTACGATGCCGACAGTGGCTATCTGAAATCGGCACTCGGCAATAAATGTTTAGATCATGGAGGCCAGTTACGTGATAACGGTAAAGCTGTGATCTGGGACTGTGTAAACAGCGATAACCTGCGCTGGAACCTTCAGCCGGATGCTCAGGGTTATCAGCTGATTCCGCGCTCATCGGATGCTTATGCTCTGGATGCCTATGGCACTGAGGACAGCTCTAATGTGGGTCTCTGGTCACGTCATCAGGGGGCACAACAACGCTGGAAAATGCAGTTCTGAACTCTTTTTTGTGGGGCCATAAATAATAATTAAAAAATAAACTTATAAATAAAAACCACAAAAATGGAATAACTCATCATGACTTCTGCGTTACACATATCCCGGATGCCGCATGGCTCCGGGAGGCGGCGAAAGCCGCTGCTCAAAGCTTTGTTTCCCGTTACAACCTTACTGCTTGGCAGTGCACTGACACAGCCGCTGCTGGCTATGAGTGATACTCCGCCAGCGGAATCGCCTGCCGGATTAGCTCAGCCCGGTCCCGGGCTTGGTAATCTGAGCTACAGCAGCAGTGAATTATTCACGCCGGTATCCTGGATTAATCAGGATAACGGCATTCCGCCGACTTATGCTTTCCGCAAAGCTTATGGTGCTAACGTCGGCATGATGGTGGACGGGTATTTTCTGACGTTATTTGCACCGGACAGCGGCTGGGGGCCCGGTGGCTTCCTGCTGTATGACGTATCCGACCCGCGCAATATCCAGCTGGTAAAACGCATTTATGAGCCGGAAGGGCGTACCGGCGAATTCCGCGAAGCCCATGCCTTTGGTCTGACNNCAGCAGTGAATTATTCACGCCGGTGTCCTGGATTAATCAGGACAGCGGTGTTCCGCCGACTTATGCCTTCCGTAAAGCCTATGGCGTTAACGTCGGCATGATGGTGGATGGATATTTTCTGACGTTATTTGCGCCGGACAGCGGCTGGGGGCCGGGTGGCTTCCTGCTGTATGACGTGTCCGACCCGCGCAATATCCAGCTG
>NZ_DDCJ01000037.1:1063-6749 GCF_002335285.1 Thalassolituus sp. UBA2009 | reverse complement strand
CGAAGCCCATGCCTTTGGTCTGACCAGAATTAATGACCGCCGTTATGTCAGCGTGCAGACCATTAAAGGCATCGAAATATGGGATTTCACCGATCTTGATGATCCACAGCAGGTCAGCAAACTGGCATTGCCGGGTGTCAATGCCGGCGATTACACCGCCGTTGCCTGGCAGCAATGGTGGCAGGCGCCTTACCTCTATGTTGCCGCCTCGGATCAGGGGGTATTTATTGTTGATGCCAGCGATCCGGCCAACCCTGTTATTGCTAACCGCGGCAACGGCCGGCCGAACCCGGTACCTCCGGCTGAGCTGGGTGGTTCGCGCGTAGGGCCGATCTTTACGCTGGGAAACCAGATGGTGGTCACCAGCATGGATCAGCGTGATGGCTTTGCCAGCCTGGATATTTCCGATCCTCTGAATCCGCGCTTACTCGACCGTACACCGGACTTACCGCAGGGCTATTACGCCACCTGTTTCGATGGCAACAAAGTGCATGCCTCGGTGCGTGGTGCCGGCGCTTATATGGTCAGTTATGACCTGAGCAATCCGGGTAAATTTGTACTGGAAAGCAACAGCCTGCAGATTGATGAGCAGCTGTATTGCGGTGTTCAGGACAACCACGTGTTTCAGGGGATAGAACACGCGGTGCATAAAGTGGATATCAGTAACCCGTTTAATTACACCGATATTGGCCATGGCTCCTTACCGGTCGCCAATGCCGATCATGGTCAGGTCGCGCCCTTTGGCAACCTGGTGTTTATCGGTAACGATCACGGCACCGGTAATGCCTTTATGGTGCACGATATTCATCCGGACACCACCGCGCCGTGGGTGAAACAGGTGTCGCCACGTGCGGGAGCGCTGAATCAGGCACTGACCAGCCGTATTGGTATCGCCTTTGCCGATACGGTCGATTTTGAAAGCATCAGTGCCGCGACCATTCAGTTGCGCCCTGTGGCAGAACCCGGTTCGGCACCGCTGGCCGGTACGTACAGTGCCTGGCTGGGGCTGGTGAATTTCACGCCGGCACAGCCTCTGGCGCCCAACACCGAATATGAACTGCGGGTCAGTGGCGTGAAAGATTATGCCGGTAATGCCCTGAGCAATCTGTACAGCAGCCGCTTTACCACCGGCAGCGCGACCAATGCGAGTCTGGCTTATCACTGGCCGCTGGATGGTAATGGCCGCGATGAGGCCGGTGGCAACCACGGTGAACTCAGCAACGGCCAGTTTACGGAAGGTGGTTTGGCGTTGAATGCGGCGGGGCAGCTCAGTCTCGATGACGATGTATCAGGCATTCTGGGTGGTTCGGCCACGGTGTCGTTTTATTTAAAAACCACGCAAAGCGGCAGCAATAACGCCTGGCAGGCGCCGGGATTATTTGGCCGTGATAATGAGAACGGTACCGAAGACGTATTCTGGGGCTGGCTCGACAGCAACGGCCGCTTGCGCCTGAGCGCCGGTAACGATGCGGGCATCAGTACTCCGCAGGCTGTTAATAACGGTGAATGGCGGCATGTTGTGCTCAGCCGTAATTCCGCCGACGGTGCGCTGAGTATCTGGCTGAACGGTGAGCGTGTTGCCAGTGGCAGTGCCCGCGCCGGTATTCTTGGCGGCGCCTGGTATAACAGCTACCAGACTCTGGGCCGAATTCTGCAGCAGGGGCAGGCGCTGCAGGGCGTTATTGACGATGTACGGGTGTACAACCGCGTGTTATCCGATAACGAAATCCAGACGCTGGCGGCAACGCCGGTGCTCAGTATCAATGCCGATACCCGCGAGATGCAGCAGCAGGTGAACACCGCCGGCAGTTTCCGGGTGGATATTCGTGGCAGTGAAAATGCGTTAATCAGCTGGAATTTTGGCGATGGTACGGTGACGCCGTTCAGCAGTGCCAACCCGGTCAGTCACCAGTACAGCACGCCGGGTCACTACCGGGTGATTGTGACTATTCAGACGCCGGAGGGCGAACAAACCCAAAGCTTTGAGCATACGGTGACTTATCCGCTGACACCTCAGGCACCGGCGAATTCAACCCCGGTCACTGGCGATGGCCAGCAGGTGTATAACGTCAATCCGGATAACGGCACTGTGACCGCCATTAATGCCAGCTCCCTCAATAAAGTCTGGGAAGTGGCTGTGGGGCGCGATCCGAAAACCCTGGCCATCGGTCCGAACGGCTGGATCTGGGTAGCGGTACAGGCTGACGATCTGCTGCTGGCACTGGACAGCGCCGGGCAAGTCCGCAAGCGTGTTGCCTTACCTTATGGTGACGGCCCTTACGGCATTGTCTTTACTCCGGATCAGAGTCTGGGTCTGGTAACACTGCAGAACCGTGGTCAGTTACTCAGCTTTGACCCTTATAGCGGTGCCGAACTGAACCGCGTTGCGGTGAATCCGGATGCCCGTGGTCTGGCGGTGGATGCTTACAGTGAACGGGCCTACGTGACCCGTATGCGCACAGCGATCAGTAATAACGGCACCGGTGGTGCTGAAATCAGTGTGGTGAACCTGGGCAGTATGACGGCAGAAAACAGCATTCTGCTGGCCAACGACACCAGCACCACCGACGCCGAAGACCGTGGCCGTGGTGTGCCGAACTACCTGCATCAGGTGGTGATTTCGCCGGACGGCCGCCGGGCCTGGGTGCCGTCAACCAAGGTGAATATCGAGCGCGGACCGGTACGCGATGGCCGTCCGCTGAGCCATGACAGTACCGTACGCACGGTGGTAAACCAGATTGACCTGAGCAGCGGCAGCGAGCTGTTTGCCGAACAGATCGACTTTAACGACCGCGATTCCGCTCATGCGCTGGCGTTCTCACCGCAGGGGGATTACGTGCTGGTGGCGCTGCAGGGCTCGAACACCGTTGAAATTGTCGATGCCTACAGCGGTGCGGTGCGTGGTGCGCTGAATCAGAGTGGCCTGGCGCCTCAGGGCGTGTATATCGATGCTGAGCGTCAGCGCGCCTTTATTTATAACTTCACCAGCCGCTCGGTCAGTGTGTTTGATCTGAAGGATGTGCTGGCATCGGTCAGCTTTGCGCCGGCAAAGGTCGCCGATATCACGGTGGTGGCCAACGAAAAACTGGAAGATTCGGTGCTGCGCGGCAAGCAGATTTTCTATAACGCCCGTGATCTGCGTATGAGCCGTGATGGCTACATGGCCTGTGCCAGCTGCCATATCGAAGGTCTGGATGACGGCGTGGTGTGGGACTTCACTGACCGTGGTGAAGGTCTGCGTAATACCACCAGTCTGAAAGGACGTATGGGGCTGGGCCATGGCCGGGTGCACTGGACGGCGAATTTCGATGAAATTCAGGATTTCGAAAATGATATCCGCTACGCCTTTGGCGGTACTGGTTTCCTCGCGGATGCTGACTTTAACGCAAGCCAGGCCCCACTGGGCGCCGCCAAGGCTGGTAAAAGCACAGATCTCGATGCGCTGGCCGCTTATGTCGCCTCGCTTGAGCACTATGAGCGCAGCCCTTACCGCAGCGAAAACGGCAAACTGACGGCGGCAGCACAGAGTGGTGAAGCCCTGTTCGGTGAGGTTGGTTGTGCCGGTTGTCACAGCGGCGATACCAAGCGTGACGGACAGCGTCACGATGTCGGTACCATTCTGCCGGACTCCGGTCTGGGCCAGAATCAACCGCTGGCGGGAGTCGGCTTTGATACCCCAACGCTGCACGGCGTCTGGCGTACCGCGCCGTACTTCCATAATGGTCAGCTGCCGACCCTGGAGGCTGTGCTGGCATCCGGACACGGTGCTAACCGCAGTTTAAGCAGTGCCGAGCAGGCGCAGCTGCTGGCTTATGTCGGCTCACTCGATGGTGCTGAGAAACAGTACTTCCGCATGCAGATGCGTGACTGGGATGAATGCTGGGTGGCCGAAGGTGTGGGTGACGATGCCAATATTGGCCGTTACCAGTGCGGTGACTGGAACGATCAGTGGTGGTATCAGGATCTGCTCGGTCGCTTCCATCCGAAACGGGCCGAACATTATTGTGCCAAAGGTCAGGCTGCTGACGGTGGCTGGTTCTCGCTGTGGAAGTGTAATAACAACGCCGACCAGCAATGGCAGACCGACGGTTACCTGATCCGCCTTAAAGCCGATCCGGGCAAAGTGGTTGATGCTCATCAGGGTCAGTTGCGTGAAGTAAATATGTGGAGTGAAAACGGCAACAACAACCAGTTCTGGCAGAAGAACCCGTCTGATTTCCGGCATTTACGCCATGGCAGTGGTTTGTGTCTGACGGCTGTTGCGGTGCAGCAGGACAGTGGTCTGGTACTCAGTGAGTGCCGTGTGGATGAGAAACAGCAATGGCGTGAAGACAGCGCCGGTCGTTTCCATCTGCTGGCTAATCCGAATCTGTGTCTGGATTATAAAGGGCAGACGCAGGACAACGGTGCGCTGGTTCTCTGGGCCTGTAACGGTGACTGGAATCAGCAGTTTATCCGTGACGGAGCACAGCTGACGACCCGCCGTAATACGGCCTTTGCTGTTGAATCAGCCGAAAATGTCAGCGGTGCCTCTGTGCGTATCTGGTCGCGTGATCATTTACCGCAGCAGCAATGGGTCAGTGAATAAGCAATACTGCGCTGAGTAAAATTTGCAGTCAGTCTGGTAAATTACCGGGCTGACTGCGGGTTTAAGCAAGGCTGTGTTGAATAAAAATTGAGGAACAGCACGCTGTACGTTTCTATTACATAAAAGTTACAAATTCTAAGAGGATTGATAACATTGTTATTAATCCTTTTTTTATATAGGGGTATAAAATTCTTTTTTATTTTTTGTGGAATGCATGGTTTATGAAGTGCGAGTTTTGCCATCAGTCGGCATTAGCCGGAAAACCCATCACGGTTTCCGGAATCGGTATTGCACACCAGTCCTGTTATGAGCGTCATCTGATTGAACAACGTGTGTTTAAATCTCTGAATCTGCGTCAGCTGAATGCAACGGAATTGAATGAGCTGCAGGATCTGGTGCAGATTGAAGTTAACTCCCGTCAGTCGATTCATACCGAAATCGAACTCTGGTAGCCGCCCAGCAATTTGCCGGATAAAAAGCAACGACGTCCATGCCTCTTGGGCAATGTTTTATTCGGCGTATACTGATGCCATTACTAAAGATAGGGATACTGTCATGGCACAACCATCGGCTCATTTTAATCTGCCCACCAAACTGCTGCACTGGGGGTCCGCCCTGCTGATTTTTGCTCTCCTGACGATTGGTATATTGCTGGAGGAATTACCCCGCGGGCCGGAAAAACTGCAGCTCGTTGGCCTGCATAAATCCTTTGGCGTAGTGGTGCTTATTCTGCTGATTATCCGTATTCCGGTACGTCTTAATAATCCGGTTGCCCCGTTGGCTGGTATACCAAGGGCGGATGTGATTAAAGCCAAAGCCGTACAGGGACTGCTTTATCTGTGCATGCTGCTGATGCCTGTCAGTGGCATTCTGATGAGTCAGAGTGCCGGATATCCGGTTGCGCTGTTTGGTCTGGAGTTACCCACTCTGATAGGTAAGAGTCACGATATGCATGAATTCTCTGAAGGTGTACACGGCCTGACAGCCTGGGCTCTGCTGATCTTACTGGTAGCTCATATCGGAGCGGCGCTGTATCACCACATCAAGCTGAAAGACGACACGCTGAAACGCATGAGTCTGAAAAAATAACCAAACCAG
>NZ_DDCJ01000037.1:0-813 GCF_002335285.1 Thalassolituus sp. UBA2009 | reverse complement strand
GGGCTCATCACCAGAACCACATCGGCATCGCTGATGGTCAGGGATTTCAGCATCATCCGCGCCATGGCTTCCGTCATATCCTGATCGCTCAGGGTGTAGACCGGCTGCTTGGTCAGCGCCGGGGTTAGCGCCTTCTGCGCCAGTGATATCAGCTGTGGCTGCAGCGCCGGGGCCAGGCCATCAATATCAAGCTGGCGGATGACCGGTTCTTCAATAAAAAAGCTGTAGCTGGCTTTGTCGTAGCGGATTTTTCCTTCCACGGTCAGCTGGCCACTGCTTTGCAAACCGATGCTGGTGGCAATCACGGCATTGGTCTGCAGGCTCAGGCGGTTACCGCTGGGCAGCAGATCAAGCTTTGGATTGCTCAGCGTTAACGTCACCATGCCCTGACTTTGTGTCAGGGGCATCTGGCTGTCTAACTGCTGCTGCAGTTGCTGTTCCGTGAGGCGTACTTCATAGGCCTGTGCGGCAAGACTGAACAGCAGCAGGCTGCTGGTGCAGAGTGTGGTTAATAATTTCACAGATGCTCCTTAACCGCCTTCTGCTGGCTCAGATTGCGGATTTTTTTGTTGGTCTGCCACTTCCAGAAAGCGGCCAGCAGAGAACCGCTGATGTTGTGCCAGACGCTGAACAGTGCGCCGGGCAGGGCGGCCATCGGGCCGTAAAATTTCAGTGCGAGCGCGACGCCCAGACCGGAATTCTGCATCCCGACTTCCAGCGCAATGGTGCGTGCTTCCACTTCGGTATGACCATTCCAGAGCGCGATGCCATATGCAGCGGCCAGACCCAGCAGGTTATGCAGCATCACCGACA
>NZ_DDCJ01000035.1:19311-20059 GCF_002335285.1 Thalassolituus sp. UBA2009 | reverse complement strand
TATCGCTGAGCAGTTCCTGTGGACTCTGCATGGCGAAAAGCCTTCTGAACTGCACACTCAGGTGATGCACGCGTCATTAACGCTGTATGCCGAGCACGAATTTAACGCTTCTACCTTTACCGCCCGTGTGTGTGCTTCCACCCTGAGTGATATGCACTCCTGTGTAACCGGTGCCATTGGTTCCCTGCGTGGCCCGCTGCACGGCGGCGCCAACGAAGCAGCGATGGAGCTGATTGAAGGTATGAACGATCCGGAAGATGCTGAGCAAAAACTGCTGGGTATGCTGGAACGCAAAGAAAAAATCATGGGCTTTGGCCACGCGATTTACTCTGAATCTGATCCGCGTAATGCCGTGATTAAAGAATGGTCTGAAAAGCTGGCCAAGGCGAACGGTGATACCTCGCTGTACGATATTTCCGTACGTTGTGAAGCCGTTATGTGGCGCGAGAAGAAACTGTTCTGTAATGCCGATTTCTTCCACGCCTCGGCGTACAACTACATGGGCATTCCAACCAAGCTGTTCACCCCGATTTTCGTATGCTCCCGCCTGACCGGCTGGGCAGCGCACGTGATGGAGCAGCGCGCCGACAACCGCATTATCCGCCCAAGCGCGGAATATACCGGTGAAGAGTTCCGCCCGGTACCGGCGATTGCCCAGCGTTAAGAATCCAGGGCCTGTCGACACTAAGTGAATCAGGCCTGCTGAGAACCAGTTTTTCTCAGAACGAGGAGAGAGGAGTGATATTAG
>NZ_DDCJ01000035.1:16618-18992 GCF_002335285.1 Thalassolituus sp. UBA2009 | reverse complement strand
AGCGCCTTGCCTGAGAAATTTTTAACCAATAACAGGCCTGTTTAATTAGTGTCGACAGGCCCTGGTATGAACTGCCTGCGGGCAGTTCGGCTTTTTTGAGAGAACACCCCATGAACACCGAATTCCGTAAACCACTGGCCGGCACCGCACTGGAGTACTTTGATACCCGTGCCGCGGTCGATGCTATTAAACCTGGCAGCTATGACGGCCTGCCATATACCTCCCGTATTCTGGCCGAACAGCTGGTGCGCCGCTGTGAGCCTGAACTGCTGACCGATGCCCTGACGCAGCTGATCGAGCGTAAGCGTGATCTGGATTTTCCGTGGTATCCGGCGCGTGTGGTATGTCACGACATTCTCGGTCAGACCGCTCTGGTCGATCTGGCTGGTCTGCGTGATGCCATCGCTGAAAAGGGCGGTGATCCGTCCAAAGTCAATCCGGTGGTGCAGACTCAGCTGATCGTTGACCACTCGCTGGCGGTTGAATGCGGCGGTTTTGATCCGGATGCCTTCGCCAAAAACCGCGAGATCGAAGAGCGCCGTAACGAAGACCGTTTCCACTTTATTAACTGGACCAAGACCGCATTCGACAACGTGGATGTGATTCCGGCAGGTAACGGCATCATGCACCAGATCAACCTGGAGAAAATGTCGCCGGTGGTTCAGGCGCGCAATGGTGTAGCCTATCCGGATACCTGTGTCGGCACCGACTCCCACACCCCGCACGTCGATGCGCTGGGTGTTATTTCTGTTGGTGTGGGTGGTCTGGAAGCCGAAACCGTGATGCTTGGCCTGCCATCCATGATGCGTCTGCCGGATATTGTTGGTGTTGAGCTGAAGGGCAAACGCCAGCCTGGCATTACCGCCACCGATATCGTGCTGGCATTGACCGAGTTCCTGCGTAAAGAGCGCGTGGTGGGTGCTTATGTGGAATTCTTCGGTGAAGGTGCGTCCAGTCTGACCATCGGTGACCGGGCAACCATTTCCAATATGACACCGGAGTACGGTGCGACCGCAGCGATGTTCTACATCGATGAGCAAACCATCGACTACCTGAAACTGACCGGCCGTGAGCCTGAGCAGGTGGCCTTAGTAGAACAGTACGCTAAAGAAACCGGTCTGTGGGCCGATGCGCTGAAAACCGCGCAATACGAACGTGTACTGAGCTTCGACCTGTCGGCTGTCGGCCGTAATATGGCAGGCCCGTCTAACCCGCATGCCCGTGTATCAACGGCTGACCTGGCCGCCAAAGGTATTGCCGGTAATCTGGATGCGGCCAAAGCACAGGAAGCCGAAGGTCTGATGCCGGATGGTGCGGTCATCATCGCCGCCATTACTTCCTGTACCAATACTTCTAACCCGCGCAACGTGGTCGCCGCCGGTCTGCTGGCGAAAAAAGCCAACGAGCTGGGCCTGATCCGCAAGCCATGGGTGAAATCATCCTTCGCGCCGGGCTCCAAAGTGGCCGAGCTGTACCTGAAAGACTCCGGCCTGCTGCCGGAACTGGAAAAACTGGGCTTTGGTATTGTGGCTTTCGCCTGTACTACCTGTAACGGTATGTCCGGTGCGCTGGACCCTGTGATTCAGCAGGAAATCATCGATCGTGATCTGTATGCCACGGCGGTACTGTCCGGTAACCGCAACTTCGATGGCCGTATTCACCCGTACGCCAAGCAGGCGTTCCTGGCATCGCCACCACTGGTCGTGGCCTACGCCATCGCCGGTACTATTCGTTTTGATATTGAAAAGGATGTGCTTGCGGTCGTTGATGGTAAAGAAATCCGCCTGAAGGATATCTGGCCATCGGATGAAGAAATCGACGCCATCGTTAAAGAAAGCGTGAAGCCGGAGCAGTTCCGTCAGATCTACATTCCGATGTTTGATCTGGGTGCCAAAGAGAAGGCCATCAGCCCTCTGTACGACTGGCGTCCGATGAGCACCTATATCCGCCGTCCACCTTACTGGGAAGGCGCTCTGGCCGGTGAGCGTACACTGAAAGGCATGCGCCCTCTGGCTGTGCTGCCGGACAACATCACCACCGACCACCTGTCGCCATCCAACGCCATCATGATGGACAGTGCGGCGGGGGAATATCTGCACAAAATGGGTCTGCCGGAAGAGGACTTTAACTCTTACGCAACTCACCGTGGTGACCACCTGACGGCACAGCGTGCAACCTTCGCTAACCCGAAACTGCTGAACGAAATGGTGCTGGATGAAAACGGCAACGTGAAGCAGGGTTCTCTGGCGCGCGTAGAGCCGGAAGGTAAGGTGATGCGTATGTGGGAAGCGATTGAAACCTACATGAACCGCAAGCAGCCGCTGATCATCGTCGCCGGTGCCGACTACGGTCAGGGTTCTTCCCGTGACTGGGC
>NZ_DDCJ01000035.1:3341-16362 GCF_002335285.1 Thalassolituus sp. UBA2009 | reverse complement strand
ATTCACCGCACCAACCTGATCGGCATGGGCGTACTGCCGCTGGAATTCAAAGCCGGCACCACGCGCAAGACTCTGGGCCTGGATGGTACTGAGACCTACGACGTGAAAGGCGATCTGAGCCCGCGTTGCGATCTGACACTGGTGATTACCCGTAAAGATGGTGAAGTAGTTGAAGTACCGATGACCTGTCGTCTGGACACCGCCGCGGAAGTGGATGTGTACAGTGCCGGCGGGGTGTTGCAGAAGTTCGCTCAGGACTTCCTGCAGGGCGAATAACGAAGCAGACTGCCTCGTTAACGCTTCCGAAACGCCGCAAAATATAGTTTTGCGGCGTTTTAAAAAATCCAAAGTAGGGTGGGCACTGCCCACCTTTCTTTTAAGGGCATCGACGTTTTCAGTAACGTCCTGAAAGAGAAATGACTATGTCCAAACAAATTAAAATTCCGGCCACCTATATGCGTGGCGGCACCTCTAAGGGTGTATTTTTCAGCCTGACCGATTTACCTGAAGCGGCTCAGGTACCGGGAGACGTGCGCGATAACATTCTGTTGCGTGTTATTGGCAGTCCAGACCCGTACGGTCAGCAGATCGATGGCATGGGCGGTGCCACGTCCAGCACCTCAAAGACCGTTATTCTGGCGAAAAGCGAACAGCCGGATCACGACGTGGATTATTTATTCGGCCAGGTGTCGATTAATAAGCCTTTTGTGGACTGGTCAGGTAACTGCGGTAATTTAACCGCTGCCGTTGGGGCATTTGCCATTGCCAAAGGTCTGGTCGCGGCCGATCGTATTCCGCACAACGGCATTTGTACTGTGCGTATCTGGCAAAAAAATATTCAGAAAACCATTATCGCCCATGTACCGATCACCGATGGTGAGGTGCAGGAAACCGGCGATTTTGAGCTCGACGGCGTAACCTTTCCGGCAGCGGAAGTGGTGATTGAATTTATGGACCCGGCGGATGGCGAAGGTTCTATGTTCCCGACCGGTAACGTAGTCGATGATCTCGAAGTTCCGGGCATTGGTACGTTCAAAGCCACCATGATTAATTCCGGTATTCCGACCATTTTTGTCAATGCGGCGGATATTGGTTACAAAGGCACCGAGCTGCAGAAAGACATTAATTCCGATGCCGAAGCGCTGGCGAAATTTGAAACCATGCGTGCTTACGGCGCGGTAAAAATGGGTTTAATTGCCGACATTTCCGAAGCGGTTGCGCGCCAACACACGCCGAAAATTGCTTTCGTGGCACCTGCAACGGATTACGAAGCATCCAGTGGCAAACAGATTTCTGCAGCCGATATCGATGTCTGCGTACGTGCGTTATCCATGGGGAAATTACACCATGCGATGATGGGTACGGCGTCGGTGGCCATCGCAACGGCGGCGGCGGTACCTGGTACGCTGGTGAATCTGGCGGCCGGCGGTACCGAACGTGACTCCGTAACCTTTGGTCATCCGTCCGGTACATTACGCGTGGGTGCAGCGGCGGCGTTGGTTGATGGCGAATGGACGGCGACCAAAGCTGTAATGAGCCGCAGTGCGCGGATAATTATGGAAGGTAATGTGCATATTCCTGCCGACAACATCCATCTCTGAAGCAACATTCCTTATAGGGGTACTCCGGCCGGAGTACTCCATACTCATTAATGGCCCGTATGGCAAAGGTTCGGTCTTGCTGTAAGTCAGGGTTTGACCTTACGACGTATTTAACATGAGTAATCTTTTTATATGGATGGCTAATGTATGCGTCGGTTCTTGCTGGTTCTTTTGTTGCTGTTGCCAGGCGTTGGGGTAAGTCAGGCTGCTGAGAGGTTAAATGATGCGGAAGCCGTTAATTATGCCGGTAGTCTGCGTTATTTGTCGCAGCGGGTTATGAAAAATTATCTGGCGGTTGGCGCTGCTATTCGCCCCGATAAGGCCCATCAGCAATTGGATGAAAGTGTTGCGGAATTTGAACAACACTTGCAGCAGCTGCTTGATTATGCTGCAGATTCTGATTTGCAAAAATCGTTACGCCAGATCGAATCTTTGTGGCAACAGCAGCGCCAGATGCTGCTGTCCACACCACAAAAAGATCAGGCAAAAACCTTGTTGCAGGATAATAATCGCTTGCTGGCTTTATGTGAGCAAACTACTCATGCCATCAGTCAGGCCATTACTCAAGCCACCAACAGGCCCGAAGCTCTGCTGATTAATATTGCCGGACGACAACGGATGCTATCGCAGAAAATTGCCAAAGCTTATTTTGCTCTTTATTGGAATGTTCAGGATGAGGGGTTAAAGGCCGAATTTGAGCAGGCTGTGCAGCAATTTTCATTGGCCATGACGCAATTGCAGGGTAGCCCTGAGAGTACCGAACAGATTCGTCAGGCGTTGGCCAGGGTTGATTCGCAATGGACTTTTTCCCAGACCGGTTTTGCCTTAAATAAGGAAGGCCGTTATGTGCCGACGGTTATCGCTGTAACGACAGAATCCATTTTGTGGAAAATGGATGCCATTACTCATCAATATGAAGAGTTGATGAATCTCTGAGTATGGAGCGTCGCTGAAATATTTGTACATGGTAGTGGGCATACAAGCTAAGGCACAGCCCAAAGGCTGTGCCTTATGTTTTTTAAAGCGCCCGCTGCTGGTCGCGCAGTGCATCTTCAACGGCAAAGCGCATATATTGATCGTTCTGAGGAATGCGTTTAAGAAAATTCACAATGTCTGTATCCGGCTGCATTTTTCCTAAGGTCTCAACCATGCGGCGCTGCACCAGAGGTTCGTAGGTGGAAATCATCGACATCATCTTTTCCTGCACACCTCTGCCTAATTTAATCAGGGCGTTTTGTGCCTCTTCCGGAATTTTATGATCAAGATCGCCGAGGCTTTCTATCAATAGTTCCTGTGCGCGTAAATCCTGGGTGCGGATATTTCCCAGTACGGTGATCAGATGGCGTTTCATGGTCGTGCGGTAAGGGCCGCTGGCCTGCACGCGCACACGCTCCAATTTACGGATAACGAGGTCTTCTGAAGCCGCCGCGCGCGTTCCGTAAGCAACCAGATACTCTCCGTAAGCATTTAATTCCATGGCATTGCCGTCACCGAATAACCGGTCAGCACATTCTCTTGGCGTACAGGCTTCGGAGTCGGGCAGGTTATAACGGATAAACCACAGGTTCTTCTGTACCTCATTAATGCGCTGGCCTTTGATGATCTGAGCAAACAGCTTTGGATAGCGGCCGAGTATATTCTCGATTAATGCTGCCTGCTGCTGATTTTCTTCGGCGTTACGTTCCAGTGTTGTCAGCAGGTAATACATTGTTTTGGCAGTGTTGTCGTTGAGGGTGTCTTTTTGCTCGTTCAGTTTTTCCAGCAGCAGATTAAAGCTGTTGCTGGCCAGTTCCTGGTTGCCGGCTGCCTTCAGCTGGTTTTTATAAAAATCGGTAATGGGTTTAACCATGTCATTAATGTCCGGCAGCTCGCCACTGTACTGCTGGAATAATTCAGCCCCGATAGCCGGCTGGCGATAAGCGCTGGCTTTAATAATGCGTGCGGTCAGTTCCCCAGCGCTCAGGGCAGGGTTGCCGACTTTTCCTTTTTCTGCCGCCTGAATCAATGACTGCAGTTGATTTTTCAGTTGTAGCGCGGTTTGTGGCTGATAGCTGGGCTTACCGCTGCGCGTATCATCGGGGGATTTATCGCTGTAATTGGATAACGCTGACAGCAGAGGCTGCAGGCGGTCTTCTGGCAGGCGCTGCAGGCTGCTGAGCATGGTTTCCCATTCAGTTGGTGTGATGCCGTTATCTTTGGTAATGGCGTATTTTGCGATGCCTGGAAGATATTCGGACAGATTATGCGGTGCAATCTGTGCCAGCTGGACAAACAGATAGTCCCGGTAGCCAGTAGCGGGATAGCGGCTCTGGGTGAGGGAGTAGAGCACGTTATATTGCCAGTCGTTGCAGTCGTTATCGAAAGGCGCTTTTAATGCAAAAGCGACCAGCTCGGCATTTTTATCCGGGCTTGGGGCTTTATGTAATGTGATTTTTACCTGCTCACGTACGGCGTCACAGGGGTTTTTACCACCACTGCCAATAATGGTTGCAATCTGGGTGCTTAAACCATCAGGGTCGACTTCAATTTCCGCTTTCAGGTAAAAATTTTCGCCATCCCATTTTTCTTCAAGGATCTTTGTTTTTGTCAGCGCGCTGGCAAATGTCTGGTAGTTGGCCTGCACAGTACGGCTGAATTCTTCTTTATCGAGGGTTTCGGTGTTGCTGAAGCTGGATTGCACCTGTACACCGACTTCTTCAATTAACAGCACCTGAAGTTGTTGCAGGGCGGCTTTGCGGGCGGAAACCTTTGAATCATTTTCGCTGGCGTTGTAGGTGTACTCACGCACCATGGTCATCGACTCGGCACTGGCGCTCTGGCTGAATATTGTGCAGATGATCAGTGCCAGCAGCAGCTGTAAATAAGGCTGCTTGGCTGAATATGCGACGGGCATAATGGATAGGGCTTTGGCCATGGATCGTCCTTGCTGAAAATTTCTGATTCGGGTGAGGATATTACTGATAACTGTCTCGTCAGTCAGCAGTGAAACGTTTTTGCGGGCTATAAAAAAACCGCCCGGAGGCGGTTTTCAGTCAGTAACAGACGGCGACGTACGTTGTCGCCTGTCGGTGTTACTTGTTGTGCTCGTCGGCTTCTGTTGCTGTTTCAGCTTCAGTTGCCGCAGTGGTTTCTGCCGCTGGTTCAGCGTCAGCTACAACCACAGATTCGGCAGCTGGCTCTGCAACGGCTTGCTCGGCCGGTGCTGCTGCCTGTTCCGCACTATCCGCATTGCGGCGGTTGCGCGGATCATTAGGCGCACGACCTCCCGGGTTGCGACGACGTCCACGACGGGATGCACGATCATTGCCCTGGGTTGCTGTAGCTGCTTCTTCCTGAGAAGTCGTTACTTCTGCTTCGCTTGTTTCTGCTTCGGTTGCTTCTGCCAGGGCCTTTTCTGTGGCGGCTGGTTTTTCCTCAGCAACAGTCACTTCAGGCTGGGAGGCCGTTCCTTCAGCTGGCTGAGCGACAGCTTCCTGCGCTTCAGCTGCTTCAGTAGTCTGTACTTCTGCAGTTTGTGTTTCAGCAGCAGGGGCTTCAGTGACTTGAGTATCAGTGGCCAGAGTTTCAGTGGTATGAGCCTCTGTAGTCTGGGTTTCTGCAGCTGCAGGAGCTTCAGTCGCCGGAACTTCCGCTACGGCTTCCTGAGCATCAGCACTTTCAACAGCTGCTGACTGCTCAGCGGTTTCTGCTTTTACTTCGCTGGTCTCAGCATTGGCTGCTTCGACAGCGGCATCCGCTGCATTGGCGTCAGTGTTTTCCCCGTTGTCTGCTTCAGCGGCACCGGCTTTGGCCGGGCGGTCGTCACGGTTGCGGTTGCGGCGACGGCTGTTACGTGAGCGGCGGGTTGTCTTTTCGCCATTCTCATCAGCGTTGCTTTCGCTGCCCGCATCCGTGCTGTTACCGGCATCGGCAGGGGGTGCTGCATTTTCGCTTACAGCACTATCTGCAGCTACTACAGCCTGTTCTTCAGCGGCCTGTTCGTTGCTGTTTTCTTCAGTGTTGGCAGTGTTAGCCTGGGTATTGTTGCGCTCGCCCCGTTCACCACGGTTGCGACGACGACGACCCTCTGGGCGGCCTTCGCTGCTGCGGTTACCGGCATCGGCGGTTTCGCTGGCCACTACGCTGCTGGCTGCTTCGTTTTCGGTCAGTTCAACTTTGTCATTGCGGACTTCGTTGCGTGGTGCACGATTGCCGCTGCGGTCACGGCGTGGTGCACGTGGTTCGTTGCTGGCTTCGGCTTCATTGCGCTCGGCACGGTTGTCGTTACGTTCACCGTCGTTACGGTTATCGTTGCGATTGCGGGCAGGGCGGTCATTACGGTTGCGACCGGAGCGTTCGCCACGACCTTCGTTGCGGCTTTCGCTACGGGTTTCGCTGCGATTGCCGCGCTCGTTATCACCATCGCTGCGGTCATCGCGGTTGCGCTCGTTACGATTGCGGTTGCGGCCACGGTCATTGCGGTTGCGTTCGTTACGGTTGCGCTCATTGCGGCCGTTACTGCTTTCTTCGCGGGCTTTTTTCGGCGCAGGTTTTTCTTCCTGCTTTTCACCGCCATCAAACAGCGCAGACAGGGCGCTGCCAATTTTGCTCCACAGACCTTTGCTGGCTGTTGCTTCGCTTGTCGTTGCAACCGGTGCAGCGGCAGGAACGCTGTGAGCACCGGCTTTAACCGCAGCTTGCTGTACTTTGCTGGTTTCGCGGATGGTCAGATCCAGACCGTATTCGGTCTCTTCTTCTTCCATCTTGTGTTCGTAGCTGACTTCGCCGATCAGGCTGTCATCCGGACGCAGACGCAATACTTCGTAGTGCGGTGTTTCCATGTTCGGATTCGGCAGAACCACGACTTTACTGCCGTGACGGGCTTCGATACCGGCGATCAGGGTGCGTTTTTCGTTCAGCAGGAAGGTAGCAACGGATACCGGCACAATGGCGCGGATCTGTCCGGTGTTCTCTTTTGCGGCTTCTTCTTCGATCAGGCGCAGAATTGACAGACCGGTAGACTGAATATCACGCACAACACCAGTACCGTTACAGCGCGGGCATACGTGGCCGCTGGTTTCTTCCAGCGACGGACGCAGACGCTGACGCGACATTTCCATCAGACCGAAGCGGGAAATACGGCCAACCTGTACGCGGGCACGATCCACTTCCAGTGCTTTCTTCAGGCGGGTTTCAACTTCGCGCTGATTCTTGCTGGACAGCATGTCGATAAAGTCGATCACTACCAGGCCGCCCATATCGCGCAGGCGCAGCTGGCGGGCAATCTCGTCGGCCGCTTCCAGGTTGGTGTTCAGTGCGGTTTCTTCGATATCGGCACCTTTGGTGGCGCGCGCCGAGTTGATGTCGATAGACACCAGGGCTTCGGTTGGATCGATAACGATAGAGCCACCGGATGGCAGTTTCACTTCGCGCTGGAAGGCCGATTCGATCTGGCTTTCAATCTGATAGCGGTTGAACAGCGGTACGGCATCGGTGTAGCGCTTGAACTTGTTCTGGTAGTGCGGCATGACCTGCTGCACAAAGCCCAGAGCTTCTTCGTAGGCGGCATCGGTGTCGATCAGTACTTCACCGACGTCCTGACGCAGGTAGTCACGGATGGCACGGATGATAACGTTGCTTTCCTGCAGCAGCAGGCAAGGAGCAGGGCGCTCGTCGGAGGCGCGCTTGATGGCGTCCCACAGGTGAACCAGATAATTCAGGTCAGCCTGCAGTTCTTCGGCGCTGCGGCCAATACCGGCCGTGCGGACGATAACGCCCATTTTGTCCGGTACGGTCACACCTTTCATGGCTTCACGCAGTTCGGTGCGTTCGTCGCCTTCGATGCGGCGGGAGATGCCGCCGGCACGTGGATTGTTTGGCATCAGTACCAGGTAGCGGCCAGCCAGGGATACCTGAGTGGTCAGTGCGGCACCTTTGTTACCACGCTCTTCTTTGTCGACCTGAATGATGACTTCCTGACCTTCGCGCAGCACATCTTTGATGTTGATGCGGCCTGGGCCTGGGTCTTTAACAAAGTATTCGCGGGCAATTTCTTTCAGTGGCAGAAAGCCGTGACGCTCAGCACCGAAGTCGACAAACGCGGCTTCCAGGCTGGGTTCGATGCGGGTGATTTTACCTTTATAGACATTGGACTTCTTCTGCTCGCGGGAGCCGGACTCAATATCGAGGTCGTAGAGTTTCTGGCCATCTACAAGGGCTACACGCAACTCTTCAGGCTGAGTTGCATTGATAAGCATTCTTTTCATGCTGTACGTTAAGCTCGTTCTGGCAACGTACCGGCTGGCAATGCCGGACTATTCCGGCCACTACCAAAATATTTATGGGTGCTTTGCAGCAGTTGTCAGCGCCGTTTTCGGGTCGCCTGACCTGTCTCGCAGTGGTGCCTCTGGTTTGTTGTGCACCAACACTGTCCATAATTTGATAATGCGAGATTGCCCGCAGGTCGCTGCGTGGTTTATCTCACTGGGCGGGCGGCCATTGGCCTGCGCTCGCCGTAATTATTCGTCAGGAAGAGTTTTAACAGTATGTCTTCTTCCTTATACTCTGCCGCTTGATCGGCCTGGCCTCGCCTTTCGGCTGATCTTGATCGTCGGCTGGGTTGTACGCTTTCTCTGTGCCGACCAAGGCCGTGGGCGAATATAGCAACATTGGTTGCGCCCCGCAAATGCCATACCACAAATAAATCCGCCGCCTGGGCTGCTTCGAACCTATGTCAAATC
The DNA here is from genome assembly GCF_002335285.1 of Thalassolituus sp. UBA2009. Lineage (NCBI taxonomy): Bacteria > Pseudomonadati > Pseudomonadota > Gammaproteobacteria > Oceanospirillales > Oceanospirillaceae > Thalassolituus > Thalassolituus sp. UBA2009. Next base: position 8,042 of record NZ_DDCJ01000035.1, on the reverse strand, counting down.
ACGAAATCGATACCGGTAAAGTATCGCTGTTGACGGTGACCGCCGATAACGATGGTCAGCGTGTCGATAATTTTCTTATCTCTGTTTTAAAAGGTGTGCCCAAGACGCTGGTGTACCGCATCATCCGTAAAGGCGAGGTGCGGGTAAATAAAGGAAGGGTGAAGGCGGATACCCGCCTGGTGTCTGGTGATGTGGTGCGGGTGCCGCCGCTGCGGATTGCCGAGCGCGATGAGACGCCGGATGTATCACCGGCACTGCAGGAAATTCTGCAGAATGCCATCCTGCATGAAGATGATGGTCTTCTGGTGGTGAATAAACCCCACGGGCTGGCCGTGCATGGTGGCAGCGGGGTGAATCTGGGGCTGATTGAAGCCTTGCGTAAAATGCGCCCGGATCATCGCTTTCTTGAACTGGTGCATCGTCTCGATCGTGATACCTCGGGCGTTATTATGATTGCCAAAAAGCGTTCAGTACTGACGGCTTTGCAGCGCATGCTGGCGAACAAATCAGGTATCAGTAAAAAGTATCTGGCCATGGTGCACGGGCATTGGCCTGCTTCTGTGACCGAAGTGCGCGAACCGCTGCTGCGTTTTGAACGCCAGTCCGGTGAGCGCATGGTGATGGTGAGTCCGGAAGGTAAAACGTCACTGACCAAAACCACCCTGAAGGCCTCGGGGTCGCATTACTCATTAATAGAAGCAGAGCCGGTGACCGGGCGTACCCATCAGATTCGGGTGCACTGTCAGTTTCAGGGCTGCAGTATTGCCGGTGATGTGAAGTACTGCGACCGCTCGCAGCAGGATATCGACAAGCGTCAGGGGGTTAAGCGTTTGTTTCTGCATGCCTGGCAGTTGTCTTTCCGCCATCCTGACAGTGGTGAGCGCCTGCAGATCAGTGCGCTGCCGGACGATGAATTCAGCAGTATTTTAAAGAAGGCGGGGTGTGAGTTTGCGCTTTAAACTGATTATTTTTGACTGGGACGGTACGCTGGTCGACTCCACCCAGCGCATTGTTGACAGTATGCAGCAGGCCGCCGGCGAGGTGGGACTGCCGCAGGTGCCAGATGCTGCAGTACAGAACATTATTGGTCTTGGCTTGCCGGAGGCGCTTCGTACGGTATGGCCGGCGATTGATGAGCCGCAATTGCAGGCCATGACGCAGGTGTATGCGCGCTATTTCGTCGCTGACAGTCAGGTTGCCATGGGCTTCTTTCCCGGAACTCCGGAGTTTCTGGAAGGTCTGGTTGAGCGGGGCCATTTACTGGCGGTTGCTACTGGCAAAAGCCGGCGCGGACTCGACCGGATGCTGCGCGACCTGAAAATAGGGCACAGATTCGCTGCGACCCGCTGTGCCGATGAAACCCGCTCGAAGCCGCATCCGCAGATGCTCAGGGAATTGCTGAGTGAGCTGAACATTGCGCCGGATGAGGCGCTGATGGTCGGCGATACCACCTACGACCTGGATATGGCCAATGCTGCCGGTATGGCGTCTGTGGCCATGGGGCATGGCGCGCATGATGATCGCGTGCTTCTGGCTTGTGGTCCGCTGGCCATCTGCCATAGCATTCAAGAACTTAACGACTGGATACGTATTAATGGATAACGAAAACCTTAACCAGAATCAGCCGGCAAACCGCCCGGACGATAACAGCAAAGAATGGAAGCTGATCGAAAAAGTACTGATGGATATGCAGGGCGAGCAGAAGCGCGCCCGTCGCTGGGGTATTTTCTTTAAAGCGCTCACCTTTATTTACCTGTTCGCCATTATCTGGCTGCTGCGCATGCCGGGCGAGCATGGAACAGAAATGCTGCCGGAAGGAAATTATGCGGCCGTAATTGAGGTGAATGGGGTAATTGCTGCCGATCAGGACGCCAGCGCTGATGCGCTTATTGGTGCATTGCGTGACGCCTTCGATGATGAGAAGGCACTGGGTGTAATTTTGCGCATTAACAGCCCGGGTGGCAGTCCGGTACAGGCCGGTTACGTCTATGACGAAATCAAACGTCTGAAAGAAACCCGTCCTGATTTTCCTGTGTATGCGGTGATTATGGATCTGGGTGCTTCCGGCGCTTACTACATTGCCGCGGCGGCGGATGAAATCTATGCCGATAAAGCCAGTCTGGTGGGCTCTATCGGTGTGGTGGGCTCCGGCTTTGGCTTTGTGAAAGCGATGGAGAAGTTCGGCGTCGAGCGTCGCCAGTATACTGCCGGTGAGCACAAGGGCTTCCTTGATCCTTTCCTGCCTGAGAATGAAGATGAAAAAGCCTTCTGGCAGGGCGTGCTCAAGGTTACCCATAAGCAGTTTATCGAGCAGGTGAAGCTGGGTCGCGGTGAGCGTCTGAAAGATGATCCGAATCTGTTTTCTGGTCTGGTGTGGTCTGGTGAGCAGGCGCTGGATCTGGGGCTGATTGACGGGCTGGCATCCAGCAGTCAGATTGCCCGGGAAAAACTGGATACCGAAGAACTGGTTAACTTTACCTACCAGCCAAGCCCCTGGGATGAGCTGGTGAAGCGCTTCGGTGCAAGTATGGGGCGTGGCTTTGCGACGCTGCTGACTGAGCAGACTCTGAGTCTGCGTTAAATAATTTTGACAGAGGGGCTTTGCGTACCTATGATGTCGCGCACTATGGCAGAGGCTCAGCTTCCCAAGCGTGTTGATGCGGTAAAACTGGTTACTGTTGGACAGCAATTCAGTGCCGATATTGACAGCAAACAGCTAACCAGGCTTAACGAAGCAGTCGAAGACTGCGTCGCTCCTGTTCACTGCGAAATTCGTTTCGAACGTGATCAGGAAAAGCACCGGTTACTGCAGGGCAGCTGTAATACAAGTGTTGTCATGATCTGTCAGCGCTGTCTCGGGAATGTCACCATTCCTGTGGAAAGCAGCTTTCAGCTGGGACTTGTATTTGACGATGATCAGGCCAAGCAATTACCGAAACGGTTTGAGCCGGTCGAAGTTGACGAAAATGGTCAGCTGGATCTGTGGTCAGTGATGGAAGACGAAGTGCTGCTGGCACTGCCCATGTTTCCAACACACCCGGAAGGCGATTGTCAGTTTAAGCAACCTGAGTCGAAGCCGGAAACAACAGATTCAGACGACAAACGACCCAACCCGTTTGACGTTTTAGCTAAGCTCAAACAGAAATAGCGAATAGTTAGGAGCCTAAAATGGCGGTTCAGCAAAACAAAGTAACTCGTTCCAAGCGTGGCATGCGTCGTTCACACGATGCTCTGGACACTGCAGTAATGGCACTGTCTACCGATCCGACTTCTGGTGAAACTCACCGTCGTCACCACGTAAGCGCTGACGGTTTCTACCGTGGCAAAAAAGTCGTGGAGACTGGCAACAACTAATATGTTTACCGTTGCGGTAGATGTAATGGGCGGGGACTTAGGTCCCCGCGTTGCGTTTCAGGCCTGTAAGAAATTCCTCAAGTCGCGCCCGGATGTTCATCTGATTGTGGCGGTGACTCAGGACTTCGCTGATGAAGCGGAGTCGTTCTTTGCTTCCCGTAAATCTCGGGTACGCATTCTCCTTTGTGAAACCCAGATATCCATGCAGGATAAACCCGCGCAAATGCTGCGCCAGGGGCTGAAGTCAACCATGGCTGCGGTGCTGCATGAATATCAGCAGGGTCGCGCACAGGGTGTGCTTTCTGTTGGCAATACCGGGGCACTGATGGTGCTTGCCCGTCATCTTTTGGGGATGCTGCCTGGTCTTGACCGTCCGGCGCTGGCAACCCAGCTGCCCACGCGCAAAAAACCACTGCTGATGCTCGATCTGGGCGCCAATTTAGGTGTCAGCGCTGATCAGCTGGTGCAGTTTGCCTGTATTGGTGCGGCCTGGAGTTGCACCCAGTGTGCGATGGCGCCACGCCTTGGTCTCCTGAATGTTGGGCGCGAGTCAACCAAGGGGACGGATAATGTGCGTCATGCGGCCGAACAGCTGCAGCGTATTATGCCGGACTACTATGTCGGCTTTTACGAAGGTGATGACCTCTACCGCGGCGAGCTGGATGTACTGGTAACCGATGGTTTTGCCGGCAATATCGCCCTGAAGGCCAGCGAAGGGTTGTCGGAATGGCTCAGTGAGCAGCTGCAGAGCGAATTCCGCAATACCTGGTTTTTGCGCTGGCTGTCATTCCTTTGGGCGCCGGCCATTGGTCGCATTGAACGGCGCATATCACCGGCCCGTCATGGTGGTGCTTTGCTGCTGGGGCTGGATGGTGTGGTAGTTAAAACCCATGGCAAATCCGACGAGCGCGCTTATCGCTATGCGCTGGAGTACCTGCTACAGAAGGTTGAGCGCTTCGACAAACCCCGTTTGCTGGCCGAGCTTAATCGTCTGCAAAATCATTGAGCGGTGAATCTGATTCAATAATATTGTGCATTGTTGACTATTTATTGTAACAATTGCTCTCCATATTATGTGTCCGGCTTTCGGCACTGATGTTGGAACGCAATTGATAGCGCGTATTCAGAAACGTTATTCAGAATTCGTACAACAGTGATTTTTACCGTGAATACAGGGCAAGTGATGACCGATGTAATTGCATTCTTCCCCGGTCAGGGCGCGCAGCAGGTTGGTATGCTGGCGGATCTGGCGGCCGAATATCCTCAGATTCAGAGCACCTTTGCACAAGCGTCTGAATCCATCAATCTTGATCTCTGGGCCATGTGTCAGGACGGCCCGGCAGAAAC
>NZ_DDCJ01000035.1:2232-3026 GCF_002335285.1 Thalassolituus sp. UBA2009 | reverse complement strand
TATTCCGCACTGGTTGCTGCCGATGCGATCGATTTTGCCGATGCTGTGCGTCTGGTAAAAAAACGTGGTGAGCTGATGGAAGCTGCGGTACCGGCGGGTCAGGGTGGCATGGCCGCCGTACTGGGCCTGGAAGAAGATCAGATTCGCGCCGTGTGTGCTGAGGCTTCTGCTGCCGGTGTGGTTGAGCCAGCGAATTTTAATGCACCCGGCCAGATTGTTATTGCCGGCGCCATGAGCGGTGTGGAAAAAGCCATTGAGCTTGCCAAGGCTGCAGGCGCCAAGCGCGCACTGCCATTGGCGGTCAGCGGTCCGTTCCACTCCAGCCTGATGAAAGCCGCAGCCGAAGAATTTGGCGAAGCACTGAATGCGGTTTCCTTCCGCGCACCGGCATTTCCGGTGTACCACAACGTTGATAATGCGGTGGCAACTCTGGCAGAAATTCCATCGCGTCTGCTGGCGCAGCTGTACAGCCCGGTTAACTGGACTGGTGCCGTACAGGCTTGCCGCGGACGCGCCGATAATGCGATTGAATTCGGCCCGGGCAAAGTGCTCAGCGGCCTGAACAAGCGCATCGATAAAACGCTGGCAACCCATAATACGGGTGATGCCGCGTCCTTACAGGCAACCATTGCCTTTATTCAAGGATCCTGAATATGAGTGAAAAATTACTCGCCCTGGTGACTGGCGCTTCCCGCGGCATTGGTCGCGCGATTGCCGAACGTCTGGCGCGTGACGGCTATCGTGTTGTTGGTACCGCAACCAGCGAATCCGGTGCAGCTTCTGTACGCGAAGCG
>NZ_DDCJ01000035.1:0-1959 GCF_002335285.1 Thalassolituus sp. UBA2009 | reverse complement strand
CGCCCTGAAAGAGTTTTTGCAGAATTACGGCACGCCACGGGTTGTGGTGAATAACGCCGGAATCACGCGCGACAACCTGTTTCTGCGCATGTCGGATGACGAGTGGGGCGAGGTGATTAACACCAACCTCACCGGCGTATTCCGCGTATGCAAATCCATGGTTAAGCCGATGCTGAAGCAGAAGGCCGGCGCCATTATTAATATCAGTTCCATTATCGGTACTACCGGTAATGGCGGGCAGGCAAACTACGCTGCTGCCAAGGCGGGTCTGGAAGGTTTCAGCCGCTCTCTGGCGCAGGAAATTGCCAGCCGGAACATCACGGTGAATTGTGTCGCGCCGGGATTTATTCAAACAGATATGACGGAAATCTTGCCTGAAACGCAAAAAGAGGCGATCCTAGCCACCATTCCAGGCAAGCGCTTCGGACAGGTAGAAGAAATCGCTGGTGCGGTTGCTTTTCTGGCCGGAAACGACGCGAAATACATTACAGGCCAGACCATTCATGTGAATGGCGGCATGAATATGGGCTGAGGTCATTAAGACCACCAGGAAACTTGAAACGGTAGGAAAAAACCATGAGCAACATTGAAGAACGCGTAAAGAAAATCGTATGTGAACAGCTGGGTGTTAAAGAAGAAGATGTTAAGGCTTCATCCTCTTTTGTTGACGATCTGGGCGCGGATTCTCTGGATACTGTAGAGCTGGTTATGGCTCTGGAAGAAGAATTCGAAACTGAAATTCCTGATGAAGACGCTGAGAAGCTGACTACCGTTCAGGAAGCGATCGACTACATCATCGCCAACCTGTAAGGTCAGCGAGCCCGAAAGCCGCCTCTTCTGACGCGGCTTTTTTTATGCCTGTTATGTGACCTTTTGGCGGCCGTGTTTGCGACTACTGGGATGAAAAACGGAATATGACAAAGCGACGTGTGGTAATTACGGGACTGGGCAGTGTTAACCCGCTTGGTCTGAATGTGGCGGATACCTGGCGCGCACTCTGCGCCGGAGAAAGTGGTATCACCCGTATTGAACACTTTGGCACGGAAGGGTACGCCACGAAGATTGGCGGCGCTGTTAAACAGTTCGACGTCACCAGTGTGATGAGCGAAAAAGATGCGCGCAAAATGGATCTCTTTCTGCAATACGCCATGGTGGCGGCAGAGCAGGCCATTGTTGATGCAGCCTTTCCCGAATCGTTAAACCGTGACCGTGTCGGTGTGGCTGTTGGCTCAGGCATCGGCGGCATCACGACGATTGAACAGAATTACCAGCAATTGCAGAGCAGTGGCCCGCGCCGGGTATCACCGTTTCTTGTGCCTGCTGCCGTGATTAATATGGCGTCCGGCAATATTGCTATCCGCCACAAACTCCGCGGCCCTAACTTTGCTATTACCACCGCCTGCACCACAGGTACTCATAATATTGGTTATGCCGCCCGTACCATCGCTTACGGCGATGCGGATGTGATGATTGCCGGCGGGTCCGAGATGGCATCGTCGCCCCTTGGTGTCGCCGGTTTTGCCGCGGCCCGCGCCATGAGTACCCGCAACGACGAGCCGGAAAAAGCCAGTCGGCCCTGGGATAAAGACCGCGATGGTTTTGTGCTGGGCGATGGCGCGGCCGTACTGGTGCTGGAATCCCTTGAACATGCTCAGGCCCGTGGCGCGACTATTTATGCCGAACTCAGTGGTCTGGGCATGAGTGACGATGCCCATCACATCACCAGTCCGCCGGAAAATGGCGAGGGCGCACGCATGGCGATGGCCAATGCGCTTAACGATGCCGGTCTGCAGCCGCAGGATATTGATTACATCAACGCCCACGGCACCTCGACGCTGATTGGCGATATTGCCGAGACACAGGCGATTAAGGATTTGTTTGGTGATCATGTCAGCCGCCTGGCGGTCTCTTCAACCAAGTCCATGACCGGCCACTTGCTGGGGGCTGCCGGCGCTCTGG
>NZ_DDCJ01000036.1:16808-31180 GCF_002335285.1 Thalassolituus sp. UBA2009 | reverse complement strand
AAAAGAGCTGTACCAGAAAGCGCTGGAAATGCAGGGAAAAGCTTAAACACAGGTGCCTGCGGGTATTCCCCCGGCCGCAGACAATTGACTGAATACGATGGTTGATTCAGTGGGAGTGACTTTTAGTAGTGGGAGTGACTTTCAGTCACGATTATCAGCGCGGCAGAAATGCCGCTCCCACTGGTTTGGTTATTTCCCTTTCCTGCAGAACCGGTGCCCGAATACCGGTCTGGCTATTGTTTTCCTTTCCTGTAGATTCCGCGCCCGAATACCGGCTTAACGCCAGATGGTCTGGCTGGCGGGTTCAGTTTTTATAGCACTTACTCCGTATTCCTGTAGAATTCGCGCCCGGAGTCGGCCAGACAGTCGTCGCCCGCGCTGGCAACAGTGTGGGGGGAGGAAAGTCCGGGCTTCACAGGGCAGGGTGCCAGGTAACGCCTGGGGGGCGCGAGCCTACGACCAGTGCAACAGAGAGCAAACCGCCGATGGCCCGCGCAAGCGGGATCAGGTAAGGGTGAAAGGGTGCGGTAAGAGCGCACCGCGCGACTGGTAACAGTTCGTGGCACGGTAAACTCCACCCGAAGCAAGACCAAATAGGTTCCCTATAGGCGCGGCCCGCGCTGGGAACGGGTAGGTTGCTTGAGCCTGTGAGTGATTGCAGGCCTAGACGAATGACTGTCCACGACAGAACCCGGCTTATCGGCTGACTCCTTTTATTTTAAAGCCCATACAAATGCGAGTTTGTATGGGCTTTTTCTTTGGTCCTAAGCCGGTTCTGTCGGGACAGTGGCTGCCCACGACGACGATCCAGAAATTCAGGGCTTATCGGCTGACTCCTTTTATTTTAAAGCCCATACAAACGCGAGTTTGTATGGGCTTTTCTTTTTGTGGCAAGCCGGACCCTGTCGGTGTTGTGGGAGCGGATGTTATCCGCGATCGAAGTAGAACAGGCAGCTGGTTAACATCATCCGTTCGCCCTGAATAACGAGGAACGCGAAAATTTTCAATGTCGATAGTAAACAGTATATAAATATCACCTGTAAAAACTGTAAGTTTGTTGAAATGTATAAAGGCTCTGTTGGAGAGCTCTCAAATATTATAGATTTACTTGTTAATTAGCATAGAAATTCTCGTAAACCTATAGGCACACTAACTGAGCCGCTTAGCTTGTCGCGGCATGGTGAAACCAGCATTATGATTCCGGTAAAACTAAGAGATCTTCAACGTCAGGATAAAACAGCGGTTATGGCCATGCTTCAGGATTCCCGGGTTATGAGGTTTCTTGGGCCCCGCCGGGCTTTAACAGAAGATGAGGCGGATTCGTGGTTTGAGAATGCGCTTGATAACCCGTCACGTTTTGCTATTGCTCAATCTGATACTGATGAGTTCATCGGATTCTGCGGTGTTAAAGAGATCGAAGGTGTTTTGGACTTCGGCTATTTCATCAGATCGGAGTTCTGGGGTAATGGCATAGTGGTAAGGGCCTCCAGACTGGCGCTTGAAAGGTTGTCGGCTGAGATCGACACAGAGTCCGTTCAGGTTTTTATTGCTGACGATAATGTGGCAAGCAAGAGAGTGGCCCAGAAATTGGGCTGGCAGGTCACACACAATGGGACTAAGGATGGGGAGTATGGCGGATATTACCGGATCGTCCTGTAATGCATGAAAATGACCTGTGACTTTCCTCCGCTTTAACGCACCCCAAAGTAAAACCGACAGGCACTTAATGCCTGAGTATCAGAATGATCACCAGAAATAAGATTTAACTTTAATTAGTGTTAACAGGCCCTAAACATGCATCATAAAAGCTATCCAGATAGCATTGTTCAGTAACGAGTAAAAATATGCACAAAATTCAGTGTCAATGCGGGGCTCTTAGTGGTCATGTTCGGGGGGCCGGAACCTGTAGTCGGGTGGTATGTTACTGTGCCGACTGTCAGGCTTTTGCGAAATTTTTAGGCCGGGCAGGTGATGTTCTGGATGCACAGGGAGGGACTGAAATTGTGCAGTTGGCACAGCCCCGTGTGGTTTTTTCACAAGGTAAGGAGAATCTCGCGGCTGTGCGGCTTAGCGATCAGGGGATGATCCGCTGGTATGCCGCCTGCTGTAACACTCCCCTTGGTAATGCGCTGCCTGATCCTAAGGTTTCATTTATCGGCCTTATTCATTCGGTGCTGAATCGTGCAAAGATGGCCGAAGATTTTGGCAAGAATATCGCAATAGTCAATGTGGATTCTGCTATAGGAGAACCGAAGCCGAAGCAAAAAGGACTCCCCGGTATGATTGTAAGATTTTTGTGGATTATTTTATCCATGCGTATCGGTGCTAAGTATCGTAATTCTCCGCTTTTTACTGAGTCTGGTGAACCTGTTGTGTCACCCGTTATACTCAGTGGCGAAGAGTTAAATAATTTAAAAAATACCCTGTGATAAGGTGTTATGTATTTACAGCGTCACGGGCATAAGCCCTGTATCGACGGTGATTACCAGGTTAACCAGACATCATTATGATTGAACCCGCTGTTAAAAAAGAGATCCTTACCCGCATTGAAAATGCCGAAAAAGAGCACGGCGTCCGTGTTCTTTACGCGGTTGAATCGGGCAGCCGTGCCTGGGGGTTCGAGTCACCTAACAGTGATTACGATGTGCGGTTTATCTATGCACATCCTAAAGACTGGTATGTGGCGGTGGATCTGGAAGATAAGCGGGATGTTATCGAGTATCCGATTGTCGATGAAATCGACATCAACGGCTGGGATATCCGCAAAGCCTTAAAGCTGTTCTCGCGCTCGAATCCGGCCTTTGTCGAGTGGCTGCAGTCGCCCATTGTTTACCTTGATCGCGGTGATTTTGCGCACAGGTCGCGTGAGCTGCTGAGTACGGTCTATTGCGTTGAAAAAGGGATATACCATTACCGCAGCATGGCAAAAACGAACTACCGGGGTTATCTGCGTGATGATCTGGTGCCAATCAAGAAATACTTTTATGTATTACGCCCGTTGCTGTCCATTATGTGGCTGGAGAAGTATCGCGAGCCAGCACCCATTGAGTTTGAGACTCTGCGCCAGATGATTGCCGGCGACAGCAAACTGAATGGACAAATATCAGCATTATTGGAACGCAAGAAGATAAGCCTGGAAAAGGAACTTGCACCGCCGATTCCGGAGCTGAATCAGTTTATCGAATCTGAATTAGAGCGTCTGGAATCCTTTGCTGACCGTACAGGGAAAGAGCAGTCGGTAATGGATGAGCTGAATGCTTTATTTCACGCGAGTCTGGTTTTATAAAATGCTGAGAACCATGTTTTAGTTTGTTTATAGCTGATAGATTGCTTTTATATAGGGATTGATCATGAAATCGCTTCCGATATTGCTAATGTCATTTTTATTGGGTTGTGCGGGCCCAGGTTCAAATTCAGATTATTACCGCCTGAATTCCAAGGCAGGGTGGGAGCCTGGAGTGACACCAGATCAACTTCCACACTACGTAACCTGGAATAAAGCCATTGACACCCTGATTGATAACCCTGACAGCGTTGACCTGGTCGCTCAGGGGCACTCTTTACAGGTAAATATTATCCTCAAAGATAAAACACTTATTCAGACCATTGAGCCTGATATTGATACGATTTTTATGGTGATACGAAAATGCGGTTTACCCTGTGAGCACATCGGGCTGTTAACTGAGTAGGGGCTTCGGCTCTTATAAAAAAGAGCAGATTGGACACCAGATAACAGCAGAGATTTTGAATGGATAAGAACGTAAAAACCCGTTTCGATCAGTACCCGGACTCTGCCCGTCATCAGCTTTCCTCGTTGCGGAGCCTGATTTTTCAGACCGCTGAAAATCTGCAGTCAGGTGCCGTTGAAGAATCTCTGAAATGGGGTGAGCCTAGCTACAGTGCTAAAACAGGCAGCCCGATCCGGATCGGCTGGAAGCCTGATACTCCGCATAACTATTATCTGTTTTTTAACTGCAACACCAAACTCGTTGATACCTTCCGGGTTTTGTATGGCGATGTATTGGCGTTTCAGAGCAACAGGGCCATTGTATTAAACCTCTCCGCTGTGTTGCCTGAACCTGCGCTGCGCCATTGTATTGAGCTTGCCCTGACTTATAAGAAGCGCAGGCATTTGCTATTGCTGGGAGCCTGACAGACTCAGTTCCGTTGCGCTTTCAAAAAATCAGAAAGCCCATACAAATGTAAATTTGTATGGGCTTTTTCTTTGCCCCGAACCGGGGCTGGCTGCGCCTGGATAGCAGGCCACAGCCCCAGATTTCATGTTTACCTGAGATGCTGATATGAATTGGCACGATGGGACCATTTTTACTGGCTCCGTTGCTCTTTAGAATGACAGGTAGGGGAAGGGAATCCCAATCTGATAAACATAATAAATCCGGGATTAACATGACTCTGAAAAACGCTGCATTCAAACCGCTGATGGCCGCTTCTTTATTGCTGGCCGCTATGAGCAGTCAGGCCATGTCTGACACGCCAACCGTCACTCAGGAAGCCACGGCGCCCACTCCTGCACCCGAAACCCCTGCCAGCAATCTGGCGTATGCGGACGATTTAAAGCTGCTGGCCTACAACGTGTACATGTTGACCGGTGCTATTTCCGACTGGTCACAACAAACCCGTGCGGAACTGATTCTGCAATCGGACGTTATTCATGGGCACGACGCCATTATTCTTAACGAGCTTTTTGATAATGGGCCGGCGCAAACCCTGCTGGATGGCCTGAAAGGTCAGTATCCGTATCAGACTCCGGTACTGGGCCGCACCCAAAGCGGCTGGAATCAGACTCTGGGTGCATACAGTAGTACCGCTCCGGAAGATGGCGGGGTGGCTGTTGTCAGCCGCTGGCCTATTGAGGAAAAAATTCAGTACGTCTACAAGGACGGCTGCGGTGCAGACTGGTTAGCCAATAAAGGCTTTGTTTATATCCGTCTGGATAAAAATGGTCATGACTATCATGTGATTGGTACCCATGCCCAGGCCGAAGACGGCGCCTGTTCCGACCCGGCTGCCGTGCGTAAAAGTCAGTTCACCGAAATGCAGCAGTTTATTGCCAGCAAAAATATTCCGGCTGATCAGATTGTGTTTATTGGTGGCGACTTTAACGTAATTAAAAACAGTGCTGAGTACCCGGATATGCTGGAAACCCTGCATGTGAATGCACCGGATGCCTACGCTGGATTTGATACATCCTGGGACCCGGAATCCAACGGTATTGCCGCCTATAATTATCCGGACCTGCCCAGCGAATACCTCGATTATATTTTTGTTTCCCGTGATCATGCGCAGCCAACTTACTGGCATAACCAGTCGCTGGACGTGACCTCGCCACGCTGGGAAAACAAAAATTATCAGTATCAGGAACTGTCCGATCATTATCCGATTGCCGGTTTCTCCTATGCCGATGACAACACCCGCACCGAAAGCTACCGCTTTGTGAATCAGCCTTATTCCGCCGTGAAATTCCGTAACCAGGCCAATGGCGCTTATATCAAAATTAACGCCAGCGATAACGACGGCTGGATTAAGGTGAATGGCAGTGCCAGCGATGCGGCAGCCAGTTTTAATCTGGATAACTGGTATCCGAAAAACCGCGCTTTCTGTATTCGCAGTAACGACTTTGTGCAGGTACAGGGTAATCTGCGTGCCGGTTCCTACTGGAACTGGTGGCTTGGCGGTGGTGGCGGTAATTATGCTTACTTTACCAAACAGGATAATGCCTCCAATAAATTACGTATCCGTATTCTGAATGACGATGGCGACTGTCTGAAAAACGGCGATCAGGTGGTATTTGTTGACCGCGATACGGTGAGCGGCAAAGATTATTATCTGCAGCGCTGGCCGTCAGGTTCCTGGACCGATCATCTGTATATGTGGTCGGGTTCGGTAGGCGCTAACGAAACCTTCACTGTTGAAATGGGTGTGGGTGAGAAGCAGGACTGGACGTCAAAATTGCGCTACGTGCAGTAATTGTCAGGCTTCGGTCTGATGGAAAATGGCGTGCTACGGCACGCCATTTTTTTATTTGTCTTTCACCGTATCAGTCACTGATTCTGTCATTGGTTCAGTGGAGAATTGGTATTTTCCAGCGTTAACCGCCCTGAAACGCTGCTGGTTAAAAGCCTTTATTAATTCTCCTCCGTCAGCATCTCCGCCAACAAATCAAATACCCGCTTAACTCGCGGATTGGTGCGCAATTCCCGGTGGCAGACCAGCCACAGCGGTACGGTTACCGGTGCGCCGCGTTCGCTGAAGGCGCGACGGAATGCGGGCTCGGCATCGCCAATCTGTTGCGGAAAAAAGCCAAGGCCATTGCCTTGTTTGACGAGTTGCCATTGCAGCATCTGAAAGGTAGTGACGATGGAAAAATTCTTCTGGCTCAGCTGCCAGCCATGCTGGTTAAGAATATTCATCAGTCTGTCGTTACGTTCAAAACCGATAATCTGAATATGTGGGTCAATGCTTGTTTTGCTCTTGCCGGCAGTCTTATTAACCGTATCCAGATTATTAAGGTACTCGTGGCTGCCGTACAGCCAGATAGGTTCGTCGGCGAGTTTCCTGACGATTAAATCGGGCTGTTCGGGGCGGAGGCTGCGGATAGCAATATCGGCTTCACGCCGCTGTAAATCGCTGATGTTGTTGGAGACCACAATTTCCAGCTGGATGCCGGGTTCGCGCTGGCGGATAGCGTCGATTACGGCGGGCAGGCGGAATATGGCGTCAATTTCACTGGCGGCAATACAGACCGGGCCTTCGGTCAGTTGTGATTGCCCGGCGGCCGTTAAAGCAAAGCGGTTGGCGGCTTCACCCATGGGGCGCAGGTGCTCAAGCAGGGCAGCGCCGCTGTCGGTCAGCTGCAGTCCTTTACCGACCCGCTCAAACAGGGTGATGCCGAGTTCCTGTTCCAGTGCCGCGACCTGACGGCTGAGGGTGGGCTGGCTGGTATTGAGCAGACGTGCGGCGGCCGACAGCGAGCCTTGCTCAGCGCTGATTAAAAACGCGCGGGCGTGGTTCCAGTCGAAGTTTACCGAGCCCCAGTCCATAGTCTTCCCTCCTTAAATTCATTGTGCTTATACAGATATGTATATGAATGATGCAACTTTAGCGGATTTCTATACGTTTTTCGTATGGATAAGCTGGGCAAACTGAAATGAGGGCTCAGGCTATGAAGAAAATCTGCATCGTTGGTATCTCGGGCAAACTTGGCCAGTATATGACCGAACACGCGCTGGCACGGGGTTATGAAGTGGTGGGCGTTTGCCGCCCGCAAAGTGTCGCTAAGCTCAGCCGCTTTGCCGGACAGATCCGTATTTTTCCCGGTCGTACGGATGAGCGCGAGGTTATCCGTGCGGCGGTCGCCGATTGTGATGCGGTGCTGACGGTGCTGGTGCCCTGGGGCGTGCAGGGCTACGCCACCAACACGGCGCAGGCGGTGCTGGATTTTGCTCCGGCGGAGGCACGCCTGGTGTTTTCCTGCGGCTGGCATATTTCACGCGATGGTAAAGACCGTTATTCCTGGCAGCTGCGGTTATTCGTCGCGCTGTTCGGGCGGCTGGCACGCTGGTTACGGCTGGCGGATCTGAGTGATCAGGAAGAGGCCTGCCGCCGGGTGTTTAACAGTAAAAGTCGCTGGACAGTGGTGCGCGGCAGCGATCTGGAAGAGGGCGAGTCGGAGGGATTACCGCGCTGGAGCGAACATGTGGGCGATGCCGTTCTGGCCAGTAATCTGACCCGGCGTACCGACTTTGCGCTGTTTATGGTGCATGCTGTGGAAGATGACAGTCTGATTCAGCAGGCGCCGGCGATTGTTGGCTGCCGGGCGCCGTCAGCTCTGATGGCCAGAGCCGACGGAAAATATCAGAAGCCACTCAGCGGCTGAGGAGATACAGGATGGATGCAGCAGCAGCGCAGGCCCTGTTGAAGGGCGCCTGCTTACAACAGGCCAGTCCGGCTGACAAAATAATGCAGGCCACAGAGCGTGCAGGTTATCTGGATATTGCAGGCCTTAATCTGCAGTTTGATCGTGGCCATCTGGCGGTTTTTAATCCGCTGCGTTTGTTGTGCGACAGTGGCGTCGCCCTGAGTTTGCCGGCTTTGATTGGCTGTCGCATTACCTCGGTCAGCCTCAGCGAGGATGATCTGGAACTGCTGTTCGATGACCGCCTGTTATTACGAATTTCTTTGCGCGATGAAGATTACACCGGGCCCGAAGCCGCGGTGTTTTACGCGCCGCCTGACACTGGGTGTGTAAATGCCGCTCCGCTGATGGTGTTCTGAATACGGCCTTACAGCCAGCGCCTTACCCGCTGACAGTAAGCGCGGTATTCGTCGCCGAATAATTCGCTCAGGGCTTTTTCTTCGGCCTCAATCTGAAAGTGATTCATATAAGACATAAACAGCGGAATGCACAGCGCGCTCAGGTAATTACCCAGCACCATCGCCAGCGCGCCAAGCAGCAGTACGAAGCCTGTATACATGGGGTTACGGCTCAGGCGATAAACCCCGGTCTGCACCAATGTGCTGGCCTGTTGCGGGCGCATCGGATTAACGGTGGTGCGGGCACGGCGGAAGCTGGCAACTCCGGCCAGGCAGAAGACGGCGCCGGCGAAAAACAGGGCAAGCGTGATAACCAATAGCGGAGAGCGCAGGCCATGCCAGCCGCTGATATGACCGGTACGCAACATCACCGGCAATAACATCAGCAAGGCGGTAAGGCCAGCCAGCAGCAGTGGCGGTATTTTTAACTGCAGAAATTTCATCGCTGTACTCCATCATGGGGTTGCTGCGCGCAATCGGCAGACACTGGCATCATGACAGAGTTATTCCCCCTGTATACAGACCTGAATTTCACCCAATACCGGCTTGCCTTATCGGCTTTCATCAGCCGGATCAGATAATCACGGATGACCCTCTGCCACGGTTCCGATAAACTTAGGCAAAACTTATACAAGGCAGGAGATTACGCCCGTGAATTTGCCTCAACGCCCGCCTTTTGGCGTGCTGCTCGCCAACCTTGGTACTCCCGAAGCGCCGACACCGAAGGCCGTGCGCGAATATCTGGCTGAATTTCTCTGGGATAAGCGCGTGGTCGATGTGCCACGGCCGTTGTGGTGGCTGATTCTGCATGGCGTGATTCTGCGCATTCGTCCGGGCCGGGTGGCCAAGGCTTATGCCTCGGTCTGGGGCGAGCATGGTTCACCGCTGATGACCATTTCCCGTGCCCAGCAGCAGGCTCTTAAAGAGGCCTTAAAGGCACAGTATGGTTGCGATATTCCGGTGGTACTGGCGATGACCTACGGCCAGCCGTCGATGGAGCAGGCCGGGCGCGAATTGCGCGCCGCCGGCGTCGATAAAATGCTGGTGCTGCCGCTGTATCCGCAGTTTTCTTCCAGCACCACAGCGGCGGTGTTTGATCGTCTGGCTAAGGCGCTGAAGCCTTGTCCGCATCTGCCAGAAACCCGCTGGGTCAACGAATACCATCAGCACCCGGCGTACATCAAAGCGCTGGCTGATTCGGTGCGCGAATACTGGGCTGAGCACGGTCAGGGCGACCGTTTACTGATGTCGTTTCACGGTATTCCGCAGCGTTATGAAGACCGTGGTGATCCGTATCCGTCACAGTGTCGGGCAACTGCACAGGCGCTGGCTGCCGAGCTTGGATTAAACGAAGAACAGTGGCTGTGCTCGTTTCAGTCGCGTTTTGGCCGGGAAGAGTGGGTGAAGCCTTATACCGATTTTACCCTCACCGACTGGGGTAAAGCCGGTGTTGGCCGGGTGGATGTGATCAGCCCGGCTTTTGCTGCCGACTGTCTGGAAACCCTGGAAGAGCTGGATGTGGAAAACCGCGAAACCTTCCTGCATAACGGCGGCCGCGAGTATCACTATATTCCCTGTCTGAATGACCGTGCCGATCATATCGGTATGATGGCGCAGCTGGTGAAGGACAATACGCAGGGCTGGTAATTCAGCGTGCGCCTCCCCGCGCTTCTCGGCTCTTGCTGCGGCCTGATTTACTGGGCCGCTTTTTCTTTTTATCGGTGCTTATCTCCTGTGGTGAATTTATGAAAGAACGCATTGCCCTGTTTGTCGATGTGCAGAATATTTATTACACCACGCGCCAGACCTTCGGCTGCCATTTTAATTATCAGGCCTTCTGGGATCAGCTGGCCGGCGGGCGCGAAGTAGTGCGCGCGGTGGCCTATGCCATCGACCGTGGTGATGCGGCGCAGATGAATTTTCAGCGCATTCTGCACAATATCGGTTTTGAAGTACGGCTTAAGCCTTTTATTCAGCGCCGCGATGGCTCGGCCAAAGGCGACTGGGATGTGGGCATCACCATTGATTTACTGGATGCCGCGCCTGAAGCCGATATCGTGGTGCTGGCCTCCGGAGATGGCGATTTTGATCTGGCACTGGAGCGGGTTAAACGCAGCGGTGCCCAGGCCTGGGCTTTTGGTGTTGAGGCGTTAACCGCCCAGGCGCTGATTAAAGCTGCCGACCGCTTTATTGCTATTGATGAGTCGCTGCTGCTGCGACGCTGAGTTTTATTTTCCGATGTGGGGCTGCCTTATTCCGGCATTTGGCTGTCTGTCGCGCCTTATTTGCTGAGCGCTGCGCTTTTGGGTTTCTGATCTGTTCAGATTGATCATGGCTGGTCGTCATTATCTGTGAAATCATCACCACACTTTTTGATGCTTTGCCGTTAACCGGGCTGTAACAACAGCGGCCGGAGACGGCCTCAACCGTATAAACCATCTGGAAACCTTATGAGCAGCACCGACCGTATTCTCTGCGAAATCAAAGATCATATTGCTTACGTGTATATGAACCGCCCGGAAAAACTCAACGGGCTGGATATGCCGATGTTTAAAGAGATGATCGCCTGTGCGAAAAAACTGCGTAAAAACCGCAGCGTGCGCGCCGTTATTCTGGCCGCCAAAGGCGACTCTTTCTGTGCCGGTCTGGATTTTAAAGCGCTGAGCAAAGATCCGATGATGGTGCCTAAAGTCTTTTTAAAATGGCCCTGGACCAAACAGAATATCGCCCAGCAGATTGCCCATTGCTGGCGTGACCTGCCGGTGCCGGTGATCTGTGCCATTCACGGTAACTGCTTCGGTGGCGGTATGCAGATTGCGCTGGCCTGCGATTACCGTATCGCCACACCGGATGCCAACTTATCTATTATGGAAATGAAGTGGGGCCTGATTCCGGATATGAGCGGTATGGTGACGCTGTCACGCTTAACCCGCGTGGATATCGCCCAGGAACTGACCATGACCGGCCGTCAGTTCAGCGCGCAGGAAGGCTATGAATATGGTCTGCTCAGCAAGCTGTCGGCCGATCCGCTGGCTGATGCTCAGGCACTGGCAGAAGTGATTGCCAGCAAATCACCGGATGCCATTGCCGCTACCAAATATTTATTCAAAAAATCCTGGAAAGCCGATACCTGGAAAGCACTGCGCTGGGAGCGTTGGGTGCAGGCACGTTTACTGGGACGTAAAAATCAGCGTATTGCCATGGCCAATGGTCTGGCTGGTAAAGATAAAGAGCCAAAACCTTTTAAAGACCGTACGTCTTTTAAATAATAAAAGTTCCGGACGAAAAAACGGGCGCTGTAAGCGCCCGTTTTTTTATGCCGGATACTATTCAGCGCAGTAGCTGAGCGTGTGGTTTCGCCAGCATAGCAATCACCGGATTACGGTTCATCACGTAATTTTTCAGTATCAGTGCAATAACAACACCGATAATAAAACCACCGACGTGTGCCCAGTAATCGATACCACCGCCACCAACGGCCATACCAAACAGGTTAATGCCTAACCAGATCAGGAAGTACCATGCTGCGGACAGCTTTTTCTGCCAGACCAGAATCATAAAGGTCAGGCTGGCATGGCGGAACCAGATCATATACATACCAAACAGACCGGCAATTGCACCGCTGGCGCCGACACTTGGAATGGTGCTGTTCCAGTTCATGCCGATACTGAAGGCACTGGCCCCCAGACCACAGATCAGATACAGACCAAGGAAGCGCCAGCGACCAAGCGCATCCTCGAGGTTGTCACCGGTCAGCCAGAGGAAGTACATATTGCCAAGCAGGTGCACCAGGCTGCCGTGCAGAAAGGTTGCTGTTAATGGTGTCCATAGATGTTCGCCGTGGGCAAAATCCGATGGCGTGCTGGCAAACAGCTCAAACACCTGCATGGTCATTTCTTCGTCGAAGGCGTAAGAGAAGTAGATCAGGCAGTTGATAATAATCAGTGCCCAGGTCACCACCGGGGTACGATGCGGTTTAACGTTATATTCCACCGGCATTTGTGACAAAAACTGGAACAGCCAGGTTTTCCAACTGGTTTTCTGGTTGATGTTGTTTAATACATCACGCAGGCGTGGCGAGTGCTTAACTTCTTCCAGTTCGTCGTGGTCAATCCAGGTGCCGTCACACTTATGACAGATATCGACCTCCACCTGAAAAGATTCAAGCAGATGGTAGTTGTACAGCTTGGCGTTGCACTGCGGACAGTCGGCATCGGTTTGTCCCAGACGCTTGCCCAGCTGTTCTTCAAACTGGACGGCATCGTCACCATTATCAAAGGCCGATAACAGAGAATTCAGCTCGTTTTTTTCAAACCACATACCGCCGCATTTACGGCAGACATCCAGCTCTTCACCTTCATAGGCCATTGGCGTCAGCAGAGAATTGCTGCAACGCGGGCAATATTTATTACTCACTGGCAATATCCTTCTCTTCGCGGACGTCAACGTTATAGACCATCAGTTCGTCTGCCAGTTTATTGCTGTTTGCTGCCAACTTAGGCAAGACGTTTTTTTCCATGTTATCGAGCTGTTCAACCAGCAGCTTGGTCGCGTAGGTTGGCCCATAGGTGAACTTTTCGCGCTTCTCAATCAGATCATCCACATTACGGTAGAAATTCTGAATCTCGCTGAGGAAATAGCTCGGGGTTTCCAGTGTGTTGGGCGAGTATTTCATCGTCTCCCACACATAACGGCTGATTTTCGGGTTGTTCTGCTTCAGTTCCTGCACAGAAATTCCGCGGGAAAAATACTCTTCATTGTATTTGCGCAGAATTTCGACATTGGTGTTGACTTCGTCGTATAAGGACTGACGCAGATAGTAGTTGGTTTCTTTGCTGGTGATATCATCAAACAGGATGGCTTGCTGCAAACCGGCCTGAGCGGCCAGATACACACCGGCAATAGTGGCCGCAATCATTAATAAATGACCGATCCAGAAGCCGGAGCTGGTAAGATCCCTGTGGTCCGCATGTGCCAGTTTTTCTTTCACCGGCCGACTGAGTACGGATAAAACTTTCATTGGCATTCGCCTCCCTGTATGAATTCAGAGCGGCATTATAGCGACTGAAACGCAGCTGCCATACAGCGCTGACATGAAAATAACAAATATATTAATGCTTAGGTGCGAGGAGTCTGGATAAAGATGCCAGACACCGTGGATTATCGACGCATTTTATCGGCATTATTTATCTGAAAAGAGACGTGGTTCACAGACGCAGGGCGCCATTAACTACAGGCACCCCGCGAGGAAAATCAGCGGTGGAATTCACCGGCACTTTCCGGTTGATACAGAATCTCTCCGATAGAGACCTGCATCGCCTTGCCGCTGGGACCTGGCCACTCAATTTCATCGCCAACCGACAGACCAAGCAGGGCACTGCCGACCGGCGCCAGAATAGAAATTGTACCGCCCGTGGTGTCCATGTCTTTTGGATACACCAGCGTCAGACAGAATTCCTCCTGCGTATTTTTTACCTGAAAACGCACGGTAGAATTCATGGTAACAACAGTTGCCGGAACATCGCGCGGTGCGACAATCTGAGCCCGTTCCAGCTCTTCTTCCAGCTCATTCATTCCCGGGAAGGCTTTGCCGGGCAGGGAATCCAATAAACGTTCCAGGCGCTCCAGATCAAGACTGGAAATAATAATGTTCGGCTTGCTGCTCATAAAACTGACCTGTTTGTAGGTAAGGCCCGCATGAAAAAAACGCCCCGCAGCAGAGCTGCGGAGCGAATAAGGGATTACGGGAATAAAGATTAAGTTACAATTGTGTTAATAATAAAGCAAGGGGTCATAAACGGCCATGGTATGAATGCTGCGGTGCTTATGTTTTGTCTTGCTTTCTGCCAATAAAACTACTGGTCCGGTTTACCCGAATTGTGTCCACCTGAGCGTAAAGACCGGCTTAATGCGGCTTTTACTCTTCGCCAATAAAACCGCCGGTCCGGTTTGTCTGAAATGAGCCCAGAGTGGGCGCAAAGACCGGCTTACTCTTCATCATTTAATCTTCGCCAATAAAGCCGCCGGTCCGGTTTGTC
>NZ_DDCJ01000036.1:13147-16490 GCF_002335285.1 Thalassolituus sp. UBA2009 | reverse complement strand
TCTTCGCCGATAAAGCCGCCGGTCTGATGCGCCCACAATTGCGCGTAAATTCCACCTTTGGCAATCAGTTCCTGATGCGTGCCCTGCTCAGCAATACGCCCCTGATCCAGTACGATCAGGCGATCCATCGCGGCAATGGTCGATAACCGGTGAGCAATAGCAATCACGGTTTTATTTTCCATTAACCGGTACAGGCTTTCCTGAATGGCGGCTTCGACTTCCGAGTCCAGCGCGGAGGTGGCTTCGTCCAGAATCAGAATGGGCGCGTCTTTTAATAACACCCGGGCAATGGCGATACGCTGGCGCTGACCACCGGACAGTTTTACCCCACGTTCACCGACCTGAGCGTCGTAGCCCGTGTTGCCTTCCGGATCGTGCAGTTCCTGAATAAATTCGTGCGCCTCGGCCTTGCGCGACGCTTCCAGCAGTTCGGCTTCGCTGGCATCCGGGCGTCCGTAGAGAATATTGTCACGTACGCTGCGGTGCAGCAGCGAGGTATCCTGGGTCACCATGCCGATATGTTTGCGCAGTGAGTCCTGAGTCACGTCTTTAATATCCTGACCGTCAATCAGAATACGGCCGGAATTCAGGTCGTAAAAACGCAGCAGCAGATTAACCAGTGTCGATTTGCCGGCACCGGAGCGTCCGACTAATCCCACTTTCTCGCCGGCTTTGATATGGATATTCAGTGCCTCGAATACCTCTTTATTCTGGTTGTCTTCATGTCCCTGATAATGGAATGAGGCCTGCTCCAGGCGGATTTCGCCCTGATTTACGCTCAGTGCTTTGGCGTCAGCGCTATCCTGCACCTGCGGGGTTTTGGACAGCGTTTTCATGCCGTCGGCAACGGTGCCGATATTTTCAAACAGGGCGCTGACTTCCCACATAATCCACTGCGCCATACCGTTGATGCGCAGGGCCAGTGAGATCGCAATGGCAATGGCACCAATACTGATGGCGCTATCCATCCACAGCCAGACGGCGATGGCGGCAATGGTAAAAGCCAGCAGGTAATTAATGACGTTAACGGTCACATTCAGACCCGTGACCAGACGCATCTGGCGGTACACGGTATCCATAAAGCCTTCCATAGAGTCGCGTGCATAATCTGTTTCACGGTCGGTATGTGAGAACAGCTTTACTGTCTGAATATTGGTGTAGCTGTCGACAACGCGTCCGGTCATGGTGGAGCGGGCGTCGGCCTGTTCGGTGGCGATGCGTTTCAGCTTGGGTACAAAGTACAGCTGGGCAAGAATGTACAGCGCCAGCCAGGCAAGCATTGGCAGCATCAGGCGCCAGTCGGCCAGTGCCACCATGACCAGTACCGAGGTGAAATACACCAGAATATAAACCGCCAGATCCATCAGCTTCATAACGGTTTCGCGCACTGCCAGAGCGGTTTGCATCACCTTGGTGGCGAGGCGGCCGGCAAATTCATCCTGATAAAAACCGAGGCTTTGCTTTAACAGGTAGCGATGGGTCAACCAGCGGATTTTCATCGGGTAATTACCCAATAACGTCTGATGCACCAGCAAGGTGTGTAAAAAGACGACTAAAGGCATCACCAGTACGACCATCAGTGACATCAGCAGCAGGCGGCCGCCTTCTTCAGCGAGCAGAGTATCGGGTGTGCGCTGACTCAGCCAGTCAACCAGATTGCCCATAAAGCCGAACATCATGACTTCCAGCACCGCCAGCAGAGCCGTCAGCAGCGACATAAACACCAGCGGTACTTCCAGACCACGGGTGTAATGGCGGCAGAAAGCAAAAATTCCGGCAGGTGGCTGCTGCGGGTGTTCCGGAGGAAAGGGATTCACAAAACGTTCAAAGAGTCTGAGCATACTGGTCATATAAAGGCAGGAGTGAAACAGCCCGACACCTTAGCGGAGCAGGCTTATGAATGTAAGCGCTGAAAATTGATTTCACTGTTCGGGCGACGGAATAACGCTCTGAGAGAGGTTGCTGGTGTAAACCCGGTGTTTTACTCTGCCGCAGTGCTAACGCGGCTGTAGCGCTTTGTCAGGACGATTCAGGCGCATTGCTGGCGGATTGCTGTGAATTTGCATCCCTTTGAGCAAAGATTCTGATCGCCAGACGTGTTACGATTTGAAAATGTGATCGTTAGGACAAAGAAAAATCACTGTACTACCGCGCAGATAAGCCTATCTTTGCGCGACTTTTTTCATTCACATCACTACCCGGATAAGGAGGTAGCGAGCCCAATGGTTGTTCAACCTGAAGACTACTACGATGCCGAGAGCTTTGCTCGCCTGAAAGAATTTGCCGACAAACAGGAAACTCCTTGTCTTGTTGTCGATAAACGTATTTTTGAGCGTCAGCTTGATGAACTGATCAGCAGTTTTCCTTATGCGAAAACTTACTACGCCATTAAAGCCAACCCGATGCCTGAACTGCTGGGCATTCTGCGTGACCGTGGCTGTTGTTTTGACGTAGCTTCACGCTACGAGCTGGATAAAGTTCTGGCACAGGGTGTGACAGGTGACCGTGTAAGCTATGGCAACACGATCAAGAAAGCCCGGGATATCCGCTACTTCTATGAGAAGGGTGTGAACCTGTTTGCTACCGACTCAGAAGCCGACCTGCGCAATATCGCCAAAGCGGCGCCGGGTGCGCGTGTATTTGTGCGTATTCTGACTGAAGGTTCGCAAACTGCCGACTGGCCACTGTCGCGTAAATTCGGTTGTCAGACCGATATGGCGATGGACCTGTGCCTGCTGGCGCGTGATCTGGGTCTGGTGCCTTACGGTATTTCTTTCCACGTAGGTTCTCAGCAGCGTGATATCGGTGCCTGGGACTCGGCGATTGCCAAAGTGAAGGTAATTTTCGAGCGTCTGAAAGAAGAAGACGGCATCGAACTGAAAATGATTAACCTGGGTGGTGGCTTCCCGGCCAACTACATCAGCCGTACCAACGATCTGAAAACCTATGCAGAAGAAATTACCCGTTTCCTGCATGAGGATTTCGGTGACGAACTGCCGGAAATCATTCTGGAACCAGGTCGCTCGCTGGTCGCCAACGCCGGTATTCTGGTCAGCGAAGTGGTGCTGGTCAGCCGTAAAGACCGTTACGGTCTGCACCGCTGGGTATTTACCGATGTGGGTAAATTCGGTGGTCTGATCGAAACCATGGACGAGTCCATCAAGTATCCGCTGTTTGTGGAGAAAAAAGGCGAGCTCGAAGAAGTGGTTCTGGCTGGCCCGACCTGTGATAGCGCCGATATTCTGTACGAAGACTACAAATATGAGCTGCCACTGAATCTGGCATCTGGTGATCGTCTGTACTGGTTCTCAACCGGTGCTTACACCACTACATACAGTGCTGT
>NZ_DDCJ01000036.1:10322-12890 GCF_002335285.1 Thalassolituus sp. UBA2009 | reverse complement strand
CTGCTATATAAACCGCCTGCGGGGTAACCTGCCGGCGGTTTTTTTATGCTCTTCGCGTGGTGGCGGTTGGTCAACAGGCGCGAAAAGGGTATCTTGTCGGCAACGATCTCATACACAGGGAGGATGTATGCAAGCCGTACCTCTGGAATTGCTCATCAATGGCCTGACGGTAGCCGCCGGTGCTGCCTTACTGGTCGAACGGTTTACCGAAATTCTCAAGCACGTAAAAGAGCGCGCCAACAAATTCTTTCTTGAACGTGATGCTGAAGCGGCCAGACTGGCAGCGCTGAAAACGGCGCAGCAACAGGCCGCAGCCATTCAGCAGCATTTACAGGCCGGCCATGCACCCGACGTTGCGGTCTTGAAAGCGGCTGCCGCCTCTGCTGAAAGTTCCGCTGCCGGAACAGACAACGACACCGCTTCTTTTGAACAGCATACGGCCATCAGCGTTGTTCCTATTCCCGTTATCTCCACAGAAAGTGCTGCGCTTAATTTATTTATGCGCCTGGCCCCTTTGGGGTTGGGCATTATTCTCGCCGGTATTTTTGATCTGCATTTATTAGCGATGTTTACCGGACAAACCGTAACAGATATTCCAACGCTGTGGGGGCAGGGCAATTGGCACGCAATTATGCTGCAATCGCTGGACACTCTGTTGTCGGGCTTATTGATTGGTGGTGGCAGTCAGCCGGTGCATGTGCTGCTGCTGTTTTTAACCACCCGCCGCTTAACCGACAGTGAGAAGCAGGCGCTGCAACAGGTGGTTGATCCGGGAGAAGAAGCACACTGCCAGCCTGTACCGCAGGCGCCGGAAGTTGCCGCAGCGACTAACGATGATCGTGGCGGCAGCCTTTTAGCCGGCCCGGATATTCACTATGCCGGCGGCGTTAATCCGCAGAGTCTGGAACAGGTTCACCGCCGCAGCGGTGATCCGGAGCAGATTGTTGTACACCACACGGCGATGAATTCGGCGTTGGGTTTTAATGCCATTGTGGATGAATTTATCGGGCAGAAAAAATGGCTTACCGGTTATCACTGCGTGATTATGCCCGATGGCAGTATCCGCCCGTTCTGTCGCTGGGACCGTATGGGTAATCATGCCAAGGGGCACAATGACCGCACGCTGGGCATTGCCTTTCATGGCAATTTTCATAATCAGGAACATGATCGTTTTGCCAACAGCGATGGCCGCTATGGCGCGCTGAAACCGACCGCTGCGCAGCTGGATGCCGGAGCCCGGGTGATAGCCCTGTGGCTGAATCTGTATCCGCAGATGTCCGGCGTGCTGACACAGGCAGTAGTACCGCACCGTGCACTGGAAGGCGCTGACACCGTGTGTCCGGGAAATCAGTTTCCTTTTGCCGAATTACTCAGTCGTACCGATGCCTATTGCAGCGCCTGGCAAACATCCGCCACAGCTCAGGCCGGGCTGCAGGCATTTCGCCAGAAACCCTATATTTATGCCCTGAGCACAACCAGCGCAGGAGGTCAGCATGGACAGCTTTGATTCCGCCTTAATTATGCTTTGCAGTGCGTTGTTTTTCTCCTTGTTACTGGAGCGCCTGCTGGAAATTCTGAAAGCCCTGTACGATTTTTTTGAAGTGCGGCTGGGCTATCAGAGTTACTGGAACCGCACTGCGCAACGTCTCAGTGAACAACTGGATGGTCTGCGTCAGGCGGGACGTGTTCAGGCGGAAGTGAGCAAAGCGGTCAACGATTATTTACGCACCGATTATCCGGGTCTGGAAGGTGTGGAAGCTTTATCGGCGGCGACGCTGCGCTCGCTGACTATTAAAGCCGTCAGTAAAATTCTGGCCATTATTATTGGTATATTGCTGGCGTTGCTGTTGGGCATTAATTTATTTGCCTTAATCGAACAGCTGAACAGCCAGATCGGCGGTGCGGCCTATGACGGCTATTTTTCCAGCCGTTATATCCCCGGCTGGCTGGGAGAATGTCTGACCGGTATTGCTATTGGTCTGGGCAGTGGTCCGCTGCATAAAATTATTGAAGCACTGGAAAAATCCCGCAAAAACCGCACGGATAAAGGAGCCTGAACATGGACAAGCTGCATATTGGTTTATGGCTCGCCGAACATCTGGATACCGTGATTGGTTTTGTATTATTACTCGGTGCTTGCCTGATGCTGCCGAAAAGTGTGCGTTGGTATGTTTTTACCGGTGGCGCTGCTTTGCTGTTGATGAACCTTTGGCAGGTGGCGCGAGCACGGGAAAAATTAAAAAAACTGGATAGTGAACGTTCTGCCCTGCAGGAGCAGCTGAGCGGATTAAAAGACGCCAGCGAGCAACTGAAGCAGCGTAATCAGGAGCTGGAAAAACAATCGGCTGAACTTGAGCAGCAACGTCAGGCGTTATTGCAGCGCCAGCAGGATCTTGCCAGTGGCGATGCGGCATTGCAGCAACAGCAGGAAGACATTAACCGTCAGGTTAACAACCACGCTGAGCAGCGCAATGCATTGCAGGACGAAAACCAGCGCGTGCTGGATGCGCTGGCCAAACTGAAACAACTGGAAGCAACCTCACAACTCTGACGGAGGCTATATGCTGG
>NZ_DDCJ01000036.1:4574-10124 GCF_002335285.1 Thalassolituus sp. UBA2009 | reverse complement strand
TGGTTTTAACAAGGATGGCTTTACTGAGCAGCGTTCTCGCTGTTTTTGCCGGGCAAAGTGTACAGGCAGAAGAGACTACCTGTGAAATGCTGATCACACCGGCAAATCTCAGTCAGCAGACCATTAATGGTCAGGTTGTTTATCTGCTGCCTGCCGACAAGGTACAGCAAACTCAGAGCATTACCGGCTGTGTTAATTACACTGAGTTGTTGCAGAAAAATCAGGACGACAGCCGTAAAGCCAGTGCCGATATTGCTGCACTGCAGCAGCAGAATGCTGACCTGGCGCAGCAGCTGGAAAAATACCGCATACTGGTGGCGGATCAGACGCAGCTGGGCGACCGTTATAGCCAGCTGAGTACTCAGTATCAGGATCAGGTTAAACAATGCCAGGCGCTGAACACGAATCTGATTTCAGTGGCCGATAAACTGGATACGTTATCCGGAGAATACCGCAGCATTGCCGTACAGTCGCTCAGCCGTTACCGCGTTGGCGCTGCCGTTGGCGGTGGCAGCGAAGGTTTTGCCAGCCAGCTGCATGTTGGCTATGACACACTCAATCTGTTTATTCATAATTACGATGATAAAACCAGCGCGTTAATCGGTGCCGAGCTGCGTTTTTAAGACGCAGTCCGGCCGATTGAATACCGTTAATATTGCTGGCTGCGTTGTGGAAAGGTCAGCATAACCTGTTCTGTAGTGGCACCACTTTCATCATTGGGGATGGTAATCATCCTTACCTGAATATCATCACCAAGCGTGATATGCGCAAATCCCCAGACCATGCCCTGCAACCACAGCTCCTGATATTCAGCATAGGTTTTTTTCTGATATGCCTGAAACGGCGTATGAATTGGCCGCTGTTTTGCCGCAGCACCTGAAACAATGATTGGCAGTGGTTTTAATTCCTTTCCGTTTGCACTGTTATATTGCTGGCAGTCATCCTGATGAGCTTCCAGATCATGCTCATGCCCGGCCAGATAAATATCGGCAAACTCGCACAGCATAGGCATTAATAACGGGCGCAGGGCGCGGGCCTCTTCAAATTTACTGCCCCCGGATGACCAGAGGGGATGATGTCCGGCAACAATTTTCCAGCGTGCTGAAGACTGCTTCAGGGCATTTTCCAGCCAGTCTAACTGCTGCTTTTCCTGTCCCTTTGGTTTCTGCCAGTCATCATAGTGTTCCAGACTGTTATGCTTTTTTTCGCTGCCGTCAGGGTTGAGCTTGTCTTTTAAAACCGTTGTTCCGGCCAGCAATAAATTGGTATCAATAACAAAGAACTCGGCGTCACCGCGATTAAAAGAATAAAAACCGGGCTGTGGTAAGATCATTTTATTGTCGTCACGGCTGGCCCAGGCAATCTGTGCATCACGACCGGCGCGGGAGGTTTGCCAGTCATGATTGCCCAATACGCCGTAAATACGGAAATCATCATGGCTGCTGACCAGTTGGCGGAAAGGCAGATCGAGAATATCGAGGAAACGCTGCTCATCACGCTCACTGCCATCGCCACCGGCCGGATAAATATTGTCGCCGAGCATCAGTGAGAAATCACAGCGATTGCTCTGACAATACTGTGTCATGGCGCCAGCCACGGCATTCAGTCCGGTGCGTTCGACGACATAATCTGTGCCACTGAGACGATGTATTGGCGGTGCAACAAAATCCGCGGGTGGCAGACCCTTCTTTTCCCAGGCAGCGCGTTCACTGAGCAGGAATTGCTGGCGGGTTTTCGGGTTATTTAAGCTCGCCTGTTTTGGATAATCATAATGGTAACCGCTGTCACCAAAGGCAATAAAAGCAACGGGTTGCTGCGTATCAGCCAGTGGTACTTTGTTGAATGGCTGATTTTGCTGCACATTGGTGGTTGTCATCGGCTTGCTCTGACAGGCCGCCAGCAGTGCAGAAACAGTGGATAACAGTAAAAAGGTGCGCAGTTTCTTATGGCCATATTGCAGTCGCAGTGTCATTTCATTCTCCGGTTAAGGCAATTGCCCGCTGTTGTAGCATGGGTAATGCAGAGAATGGATGACAGTGGGGGTCTGTTTGGCTCACGCTAATCCGTATTTCTGGTAGTTAATGCGGTTTTTATCAGGAATAAGAAGGAGAATTTAAGGGAAACCTCCCAATACCCGTCAGGCTAAAGGCTTACAAGTGCGGTCTTGCGGTCGTTCTCCGGAGTGGTTAGAGTGCAGGGCTGAAATGCTGGTAAAGGATGTTGCCAGTGTTGCCTGTTGTTATCTGTGGGTTTTCCTTACAGGACATAATCGGGCGCTAATAATGATAAGGAGTGTCGTATGAAAATATTCTCAGCCGCTTTTTCCCGCCTTTGTAATTTCCAACCCCGCATTGCTGCTGCGGCCTGTTTTTCGGTGCTGATATTAATGCTGTCAGTACAGACTCAGGCACGGACCATTGCCGATACTGAATTCCCCGATGTGCTGGAAGCGACCGGCGAGTTTCCACAGATGACACTGAATGGCGCCTCGGTGCGTAAATATTATTACGTGGTCGATATGTATGTGGGTTTGCTCTATATGCAGAATCCGGGGCGTTCTGAACAGGCCGTGATTAATGATGAGGGCTACAAACGCATGGTATTCCACACGCTGCTGCCGCGTGCCAGCGGGCGTCGTGTTGCCAAGGCGCTGTACGATGCATTGAACCTCAGCAACGAAGAAGCCGAGGCATTAGGTGCGCCGATTGACGAAGTCATTGAGATGTTCGATGTCAGCATGAAAAGTGGTGACGAAACCCACGTCGAATACGTTCCCGGTGTTGGCACCCGCATTATTGTTAAAAATGAAGTGCGCGGTGTGATTGCCAGCAAGCGTTTATTTGATGCGTTTCTGGGAATCTGGATTGGCGCCAAGCCGTTCAGCGAAACCTTCAAGGCAGAAATTCTGGGCACCGAGAATGCCCTGATTGCGCATGAATAATTGCTTATGAAGAGCGTGCATAAATAGCCGCCCATAAATAGCAGCATATAAAAACAGGAATGCATAATTGCCTTTCCTGTGCTTAATCCGGACGGTGTGCAGCCGCACACCGTCTGGCATCAATATTCCCTCTGCTTCACTTCGTTGTTCATTTTCGCTGCTTTCTTTTACGCGATTTTTCTTTTTAGGTTTGGCGTTTTACACTGCAGGCAAAATTCTGAGAGTCAGCCATGAACGACTGGTTGTTTGTCTACGGTACTCTGCAACAGCACTGGCTGGCGGATGAATCGAAGTGGCCTGCTACGGCCGATAAAAAGGCATTACGGCAATTGCGCCGCGCCCTGCAGCAACAGGCGCGCTGGTGCGGGCCGGCACAGATCCGTGGCCGGCTGTATCGTGTGGCTCATTATCCGGGGCTGATCTGTGATCCGCGCGGTGACTGGATCAATGGCGACCTGTACGCCTTGCGGCAGCCACAGAGCCTGTTGCCATTGCTGGATGCCTATGAAGAATGCAGCCCGGCGTTTCCGCAACCGCATGAGTATCAGCGCGTGCGCTGCCCGGTGCAGGTTATGGCGGAGAATGGTCAGCGGACGCTGACAAGACGCGCCTGGGTGTATCGCTATAACCGTTCTGTGGCGGGGTTGGAGCCGCTGGCGGGTTACTGAAAAGCGTTCACGGCTTAACGGTTTTTTAATCAGCGGGTAGGGTGGGCACTGCCCACCAAATGGCCTGTAAAGAAAGCCGCTGCTCAGCAATGAGTGGCGGCTTTCTTGTGGGCGATCGCGTAACTCTGAATGTAAAGAAATACTGATATATATACAGTATATTTTGAATTCTTTTGAAACTGGCACGCTTTTACATTCGTGCTTGCTCGTTTTGTCAGAGGGTAGTAATTTAACCGTCAAATAAATCAATAGCTTGCCCTCAGGGTTACAAGAGGGGTCTACAAGCCAGGTGTAAAGTTAGCTGCAAAGAAAGCCGGAATTAACAGGCGTGCGCGTTTTTCTGGAAGGGATTTTCAAGTTATGAAAGATTTCTTAGAAGAGTCAGTGAGTTATACAGGCTTTCCCGAAACTGCCGCTCAGGATAAATGCGCATGCACACTAATACACTGTTAGCTTCCTCTCTGTAATTTGCAGCCAAACCAAAGGACTTAAGAATTGGAAAATCTAGGGAATACAATTTTGGCTGCGCTCACATCATTCATTGAGTTTTGGGGCCAGAAAGAAGTCATTGGTATTTTTATTGGCGTAGCGGGAAGCGCTATCTGGTATCGCGTTACTGGCGCAGTGGAACAGAAGCAAAAAAACAAACAGGTTGTTTCAATAGTCCGGGCAGCAGTCGCTGAAACAGCCAGGATAGCGGATCAAAATCTCGGAATTGTCGCCAATGAATTAGCCAGACTATGTGAAGAAAAATTAACATTAGATCCACAAACAGACTTCCCACCAACTTCGGCAGATTTACTGCTTTTGGTGTCAAATTTCAAGCCAAACAAAAGCATTGAGCTATGGAGCTCGCTGAAGAAAATCGAGGCGTTAAGCAGTCAAGCAGAAAGGCTTGCATCAGAAACGGCTCAATTGAGGCGCGCAATAAAACTAGAGAGCAAAACTGAAATTTATATGTTCGAGCTAATCCCGTATTTGCAGCAGCATGATGAGCTGCACGCGAGAGTTCTCGGCCAAATCATTGCGGAGTGCCAAAAATCCAGCACCCTGCTAGAGGGTGTCAGAAGCTAACAATGCGTTCAACTGTCGCTCACTTCGATCTCTGGACAGTCAAAGCTACGATTTTTTATGCCCGTTAGCTTAATCTTTATGCGTACAGGATGATTCTTTGAATAATCAAGATTGGGAAGAAATCAACAAAATTCGACTTGATGCTTTTTCTAAGATCTGTCATAAAAATCTGCAACAAAAGTATGTCGCACTGTTGATGACTAGAGTTTCTGAATTATGCCAAGATTGCCTCCTATTATTAAAGAGCAATCGTGTTGCATCGGCACCAATAGTTCTACGAAGTTCCTTGGAATCATATATTGATCTAATGTGTGTGATTAACGATATTGATTATCTTGATGAAATGAATAAATCGTTTGACTTTCACAAAGCTAAAATAAAGGGTGAAAAAGTAAAAGCTAAAGATTTGATATCAATTTTTAAGAAGTTTGAGCTTGCAGGTGAAATTGAAACTTATAACGGGTTTTACGCTCATTTATGTCGTAGCTCTCATGGAAATTTAGAAATGCTAATTAATTTTCACACTGTTGGCGAGCGAGTATCGATTGGCCATACGCCAAACTCCGATGAAATAAAGATTCTCGAAAATCAATCTGTCGCTCTAGCTGCAACCGCATTAATCGAAGGATTGAAGTTTTTAGGTAAGTTTGACAGCCAAATACAAAAACTTGAACATATTAAAGAATTTGCAGGCAGTGGAAAATACGCATAAAAAGCGCATCAAATGATGGGAAATTATTTACAAGACTGCTCCCGACTTTCGTATTTCAGCGCTACTGCTTTTCAGACTCGGCTATGAACTGAAATTCATATCTCAAAGTCAGTTTTTTGGAATGCGGCTGTGCGGATTGCTTAAACCGGCGATCG
>NZ_DDCJ01000036.1:0-4316 GCF_002335285.1 Thalassolituus sp. UBA2009 | reverse complement strand
ACGATACAAATTGTTGGTGTTTTAAAGCGTCGTTCCGGGGCGAATTGTTTTGCGTGCCGCATAATCATTGCAGTTGGCTGGAGGAAGCCGGACGTGCCGAAAAGAGAGGATCGTAAGGAGATACCTCTCCTTGCAGGGGGCCAGGGGCGGAGCCCCGGAAAGGCGTTTCAACCTGAAACGCAGTAACCAATTAAGCTACAGCCGGAGTAACCCCTGTCACTCCGGCGATAAAACCGCTCAGTTTCCTGCCTTCTTCATTGCCGCTACAAACATACAGTCGCAGTCATCTTCCGGCGCACCTAACATTTGCTGGCTTTGCAGGCTGAAGGCCGGGTTGGCCTGCAGGAAGGCGCTGACGATGTCTTCGTTTTCGCTTACCTGCCAGCTGCAGGTGGCGTACACCAGTATGCCGTCGGGGCGTATGGCCGGTGCGGCCTGGGTCAGAATATTCAGCTGAATCTGCTGCAGTTCGTTGCTGTCGGCACTGTTAAAGCGCCAGCGCGCATCGGGGTTGCGGCGCCAGGTTCCGGCGGAGCTGCAGGGGGCGTCGACCAGTACTTTGTCGAAGCCCTGCTGGCGGGCAATTTCCTGTGGCAGGCGCAGCGGTGCAATGGCATCCCACAAAAAAGTCCGCACATTACGCGCACCGGCGCGGCTGGCGCGGCGTTTTAATTCATCCAGTTTGTGCTGATGCAGATCGGTGGCGACGACGGCGCCTTTGTTGTTCATCTTCGCTGCCAGAGCGAGGGTTTTGCCGCCGGCACCGGCGCAGGCATCCCAGATTTTATCACCGGGGCGGGCAGCCAGTGCGGCGGCAATCTGCTGGCTGGCCAGATCCTGAATTTCGATCACACCGTTACGGTACAGCTCGCTGCTGTTTACGCCGCGGCCACCGCTGGCGCAGAGGTGGTCGTCACGCAGCTGGGCGCTGACGCCTTCTTCCTGCAGGCGCAGTTGCAGGGCTTTCAGCTCCCGTGCATCGGCCGCTAATTCATTCAGGCGCAGGTCGTTGATGCGTAACCACAGCGGCGGGAAGCCATTCTGCATCTGCAGGAAACGCTGCAGGTCGCTGTCTGACCACTGGCTGCGTTTGGCGCGCTGTTGCAGCAGCGGCAGAAAGGACGGACGCACGCCGTGCCAGAGCAGGGCAAGCGGGGATAACGGTTTGGCTTTTACCTGATGTTCAATGCTGGCAAACAGGTGGGCGCGTTGTTCGTCCTGGCGCACCATGCGCACGAAATTCCAGGGCTGCAGGCTGCGCAGCTGAATCCAGTACCAGAACGCACTGGGGTGCATGGTATCGGCTGCGGCGGGTTGCCATTGCTCATCCCAGCTCTGCCAGTCGTGCTCTGCGGCATGGCTGGCGCTGACGCCGTTGCGTTCATTCAGCATATCTTCCAGCGCGCAGGCCAGTTGCTGAAAGCGCAGGGCGCTGAACATGGCTTCGCTCAGGGCGCGGCTGTTGTCGGCGCTGTCGGCCTGACGCGGTGCGCGCAGCTGGCCACGCAGCCAGCGATCAAGCGGCGGTTTTACAGCCTGCGACTGCCATTGCGACCAGAGCTGGATAATACGGGCTTCATCACCGTTGCCGCGGCGGCCGTTAGCTGAACCTGAAGCGGCACGGCTCTGGCGTTGTTTCTGCGGCGGGCGCGAACTCTGGCTTTTGGCCGGGCGTTGTTTGCTTTTTCCGAAGGTGGAGCCGGAATTTTTGGCCGGACCATGAGATTTGCGCATAGAGAGTATCTGCCGTTGCGGAGCGAAAGGGGCCTTAGATACGGAAAAGCCGGGAGTGTGACCAGTTAAAAGAGTTTATAGGTGTAAGCCTCTTAATTCTTTTTAGCTATCGGTTGCTGTAACCGCCCGGATTCAGGCGCTTTGCCGGTATTGCGAGGGTGATACGCCGGACCAGGCTTTGAAGGCCTTGGCGAAGTTACTGGCGTCGCTGTAGCCCAGTTGCTCGGCGATCAGGTCGATGGCCAGATCTTCCTGCTTCAGCAGGCGCTGGGCGTGGCGGTAGCGGACATCGTCTTTCAGCTGCTGAAAACTGCTGCTGTCGGCTTTGAGTTTGCGGTTAAGGGTGGCGGCCGACATGCAGAGCATGGAGGCCACATGCTCAACGGTGGGCATATCCTGCAGCCGGTCGTTGAGAATTTCCCGTACTTTACCGCTGACAGAGCCGCTTTTGGTCAGGCTGGTGAGTGCGTTCTGCAGTTGCTGCTCGGCGAGGGTTTCCAGCTCCGGGTTAAAAAAGGGCAGCGGATGTTCCAGGGCATCGGCCGGCCAGGTCAGGCTGTTGTCGCGCTGTTCTCCGATTACGCTGCAATGCGGCAGGGTGCTTTGCTGTGCCAGATCGGTCGGGCAGACCATGCGGATGCAGCTTTCAGCCGTCAGGCCATAGCTGCCGACCAGAGTGCGGCAGATGGTTTCGACGCTGCTGAGAAAGGCCAGGGTAATAAAGGGGCCGGCAACCGGGTTATCAAAACGCGGGGTAATGGTCAGGTGGCGGTGATGTTCGCTGCTGGCGCGGGCGATTTCGAAAATCTGGGCGCGGGTTTCAACATAGCGCATCACCTTTAATGCCGCATCGCCCATGGTGGCACTGTACTGCGCGGCGTAGCCCAGAGCGCCGTGCTTGGACAGGGTCATGCGCTTGCCGTATTCCAGCGCGATACCGAGGTCATTGGTCAGGCGGCAGAAGCGTTCAATAACCTTCAGGCAGGATTCATGGCCAACGGGCACGCCGGGCTGGAACAGAATCTGTTCCGGCAGGCCTGAATCAATCAACAGGTCGGCGGCCGATATGCCGCGCTCGAACGCCAGTTCGGTCAGCAGAATCAGATAGTCGGAGGAGATGCTGTAGGCGCCGGTGCCGATGGTCTTCATGCCTGATGTTATGCCTGTTTCTGCGGTTATTGTTTTTGCTTTTTTGTGTCGGTATTGCTGTATCCGTCAGGGATCTGCTCCGGCGACTGCGTTTGCGCTTTTTGCACTGGAGACTGCAAGCTTATCACCGGGGGACAGTTGCCCGAGTATGTCATAGTGCTGAGCATGTCAGGATGTCTTATCTGGCCACTGTTATCCGGGCACTTTTATCCGGCTAATGTTAAATGACAACGACGCTGTACCCGCTTACAGCAATAACCTGTCTGCAGCCTCCCTCGATCCGTCGCGTTATAAGGCTCAGGTTGCCGGCAGACCCTGTTCTATCTCTGGAGTAACACCATGACTGAGCACAACAATAAATCACAGTCGGTAGAAATCAAACCACGGCGCATGGCGTTCGATACCGCTGCTCCGATGCGTAAGTACACCTTTAAAGATAACTCGCTGGTCAGCACGTTTTTTTATGCGCTGTCGGCACTGTTTCCGGATGGCGAGCGCTTCTTTATTCACTCGGTGCGTAACTATCAGAACGAAATCAAAGACCCTGTATTGCTGGCGCAGATCCGCGGTTTTATCGGTCAGGAAGCACACCACGGCCACTCCCATGAAGGGCTGAACAATACCATCGACCAGATGGGCTTTCCGATGCACGAAATTACGGCCCGGCTACAGAAACGGGTAGCCATGCTTAAGCGCACGCTGGGTCGTGGCCGTCAGCTGGCACTCACGGTAGCGATGGAGCATTTCACCGCCTCCATGGCCGAGTTTCTGCTGAAAAATCCGGAAATTCTTGATGACGTTGATCCGACCATCCGCCAGATGCTGATCTGGCACGCGGTGGAAGAAATCGAGCACAAGGCGGTGGCCTTCGATATTTACCGTCTGAAGGTGAATAACGAAAAACTACGCAAACGCGTGATGTTTATTTCGATTATCGGCCTGTTCTCGCGTCTGGCGTACTACCAGTTCCTGATGCTGAAAGCCGACCGGCATTTTCCCAGTCTGCGAGAGTGGGTTGAAGCGACAAAATTCTTCTGGGGTAAAAAAGGCATTCTGCGTGACAACCTGAAGTCGATGCGTCTGTTCTTCCAGGATGGCTTCCATCCGTGGGATATCGACCAGCATGACCTGATCGACGGCTGGCAGGAACGCTTCCCTGATATTGCTGCCCTGCAGATGAACTGAGATTTGAGCTGAAGGGCTCAGCCTCTGTATTTTATTAAAAGCCTGAATATCCGCTGAGGATATTCAGGCTTTTTCGTATACGGGCAGTGCTGTCGTGAAAAGCGGAGCAGGGCTACAGGCTCAGCAAAGAGCCTGAACCGGCTTTACAGTTTTTGACACAGGCGACAAAAAGGGTGTTTTTGTGCATAATGGCCCGCCTTAATTTAAGGGTAATGCTTATGTCTATCGAACAAAGTCTGCTGCAGCGC
>NZ_DDCJ01000061.1:392-39050 GCF_002335285.1 Thalassolituus sp. UBA2009 | reverse complement strand
CATTATCAAAACGGGAAACTCTCTTCTTTTCAATCAGAAGTGTCAGATCAGGTCTGAACTAATTCCACTGAGTTTTTTAAAAGCGGGGATGATTACACCTCGCCAGTTTGACTTTGGTTTCCGTTTTGTCTGAGCAAGATCAGGGTGATCTTTTCTTTGCTTGTTATGTATTGAAGATTACTCATAGATAGTTGCGGCCTGGATTGCATCCGCGAATATCTGCCAACTCGGAAGCTCTGAATTCGTGTCCATTTTGAGATTTTTATAGAAATGACCTGAACCCTCTAGCCAAGCCGCATGGCTTCAAGGAAGGATACAATAGATACGTTCTCCCACTTGGACGTATCCTCAGTGCAAAGTCTAGCAATAAGAGCGATCAGCTCTTCTTTACTTCCAATTTTTTCATAGTCTATTTCCATGCACTTACTCTGATTGACACATAACGATTAAGCTAACGGGCAGGAAAGCGTAGCTTTTGACCGTCCAACGAACGAAGTTAGTGGTAGTTGAACGCGCTGTTGTACGCTTACACAAATTCATGCTCTTTCATTCCTGTGCAGCTATCGCGGCTGAAAGTCACTTCCACAGATCTCGGCTTTATCGCGGATAGGAGAAATTACAGGACCGGTTAGGCATTTATTAGAATCTACCTATCCCTGTTAAGGATAGCTTTATACCGTATATTCTGGCGACTAATAAGATACCTAAGGCAGAAATTATTAGTGATAAAAAGTTTACGCCAATGCCATTAAAATCACCTTGTGGCCAATAAATGAAAGCTAAATATGCAATTGCATTGTTTAAAGAGTGTGCAAATATACAAGGCCACAAGGAACGTGTAACGTAGTAAAGCCAACCGACATAACATCCTAAAAGAAAAGCCGTCGGCATTTGATATATATTAAAATGTACTACAGAAAATAATATTGATGAGTAAAGTATTGATCTGGTAGGACTGTAATGCCCTAGAAAACCTCTTAGGAACATACCTCTAAAAAGCATTTCTTCGAGGAATGGAGCGATTACACAAATTGATATTATAGTTACCACTCCTCCTGATAGCATATTATTTAATGAATCAATGCTTTGTTTGTTTTCCGGTAAAAAGTTAGTTACAAACATAACTAGATCATTAAGCCATAAGGAGGAGGGAATTATCGTTAATGAAACAGGTATAAACAAAAAGCTTAAGGTGCTAAATATAGAATTGCTGGATAAGTGGAAAATATCTTTATAAGTTGAATTTGTTACTTTCATTAATATGGAAATTAAAAAGCCGGTTGAGATTACAGAAATCACAGAGTTTTTCGGATCGCCATTGATAATGGAAGCACCGGAATCAATGAAGCTAATTACCACTAGAAACTGGAGGGCAAATAGTAAAACTAAAGCTGCACAGGCTTCGTAAATATTCAGAGTTTTCTGGTTCATTTCGGTCCTTGATTTGAAGAATTATTACCTAACAATGTATTAGTGTGCGTGCGCATTTATCCTGAGCGACTCTTTCGAGAAACTCCGCATAACTCATTGAGCAAGCTGAGAAATCTTCCATAACTCAAAAACCCCTTCAAGAAAAACGCGAACGCCTGTTAATTCAGGTTCAGAAGGCAGCTGTATTAACTAGCCAGATTACAAACCATGTTTGCAAACTGTTGATTCATTTGACGTTTAAGTTACTACCCTCTGACAAAGCGAGCAAGCACGAATGTAAAGCATGCCTGATTTGCGTATAACTCGGAAATATACTGTATATAGTTCCACCGTTTCTTTACATACGAAGCTTTGTGGGTAAATTGCAGATACCTACAAAGTCACTATTCAGCGGTCTTCTGTTCAGGCCTTTTGGTGGGCAGTGCCCACTCTACATATGAGAGTGAATGTAGAGCTGTTTCCGTCGCGGATAAGATCCGCTCCCACAGTGCGATGTTTGGTGTTATATCGGGCGTGCGTCTGGATGAACAGCACCAGACAGGCGCAAGAGAGGATCGGAAGGAGATACCTCTCCTTGCATGGGGCGCAGCGCCGATTGTGTACTCCTGCACAATCGGCATTCCGCCATGCATGGCGGTCAGGCAGCCCCGCATTGGCTTTTATTCAATAACAAAAGCTACCTCGCGCAGCGGCTCCTTTATTGATCCTGCTGCCGGTACGCCAACGGGCTCACCCCGGTCCAGCCTTTAAACGCGCGTGAAAACGCTCCCGGTTCGGCAAAACCAAGCTGGCTGGATATTTCAGCAATACTGAGGTTTTGCCGGGTCAGCATTACCACGGCCTGATCGCGGCGCAGGTTATCTTTAATTTTCTGATAGGCGCTGCCTTCGGCTTTTAATTTGCGGCACAGGGTGTAGGAGGTCATGTGCAATTGCTCGGCCACCCAGTCGAGGTTCGGCAGACTACTTGTATCGCCTGCTTCAAGCAGGCGGCGCACCTGGGTGGTGATGCTGTCGTCTTCATCGGTCCAGACAATCAGGTCACGTGGTGAATTATTAATAAATTCATCCAGCTCGGCGGGTGTGCGCACCACCGGCATAGAAAGCAGGTTTTTACTGAAAAACAGGCTGTTGCGCTCGCGGCCAAAAAAACAGCGGGTAGGAAATACAAAACGGTATTCATCAAAATGCGGCGGCAGGGCGTGTGTGAACGTGGCCTGGCTGAGCACAATTTTACGGTCAATCAGCCAGCCGGTCAGGCGGTGCCAGACCAGTAATAACCATTCGACCAAAAAAGCATCGGGGTCGAGCTGCGGATTATGATGAGTCAGGCTCAGTTCGGCATCATCGCCATCGAGGTTCAGGCTGATTTCTATTTCGTTGGTAAATAAACGGTAACAGCGGATGCTTTCGCGCAGCACTTCTTCGAGATTATTAGCATGTACCGCCAGTGACCCCATAAGATGAAAATGACCGACCTTGCAGGGGTTGATAGTGCGGCCCATAAACTCGTCATCCAGCGCTTTCCAGATCAGGCGGAACAGACGCACAAACTGGTCGGTAGGAATACGCGCCAGTGGCTCGCGGATCAGGTTGGGGTCAATATTCTTCGCCTGCAGCAGGGCCGAGCAATCGCCTTTTTTCTGTTCCAGTCCGTAGAGTGCAGCGCGGGCATAATGTGAAGAGAAGGTCAGATTTTGCATAGCGATATCGGCTGTCCTGCGTTGTTTTTACCAGTGTCTGGCCCGGGTGTCTGGACTGAGCGGCTGGCCTGGCATCAGCGCTCTGGCTGTGCGCAAAAGTTGTTAAGTTATCTGCTTAATCCTGTCATTCTGTTTGTCGCCTGCCTTGTCTTAGCATGGGTGAATCGCATGTCAGGGCCTGTCGACACTATTTAAACAGGCCCTGATAAACGCCCGCGCAGACAACAATGATGCGCACAACAAGAACAACAGGGTAAAGCACTATGCACACTATGAGCTATGACGCCTTCGTCAGCGGTTTTTCTGTCGATTCTCTCAAACAGCAGTTCTGTGCTGACTTCGACCAAGGTCTTAATGTCTGCACCGAAATCTGCGACCGCCATGCCGGAGATCCAACCCGGGTTGCCCTGCGTTACGAGCGCATTGATGGCTCAACCGGCGAAATTACCTTTGCCGGGCTGCAGCAGCGTGCGGCGCGCTTTGCCGGTTTTCTTAAAGCTCAGGGCATTGGCCCCGGCGACCGTGTGGCTTGTCTGTTGCCACGAACCCCGGAATTACTCATTTGTGTGCTCGGTACTCTGAAAGCCGGTGCAGTATATCAGCCATTGTTTACCGCGTTTGGTTCCGGCGCAATCGAATACCGTCTTGAACAGGCGCAAAGTAAGCTGATTATTACCAATCCGGAACAGTGGCCCAAGCTGGCCGATGTTAAAGGCTTGCCACCCAGCATGCTGGTCGCGGATTCCGCCGATGTTGTGGCGGGTAAGCCGGATTTTCTGTTCGAAGCCGAGCTGGCCAAACAATCAGACAGCTTTGAGCCGGTTTTAATTGGTGCCGATGATCCGATGCTGCAGATGTTTACCTCCGGTACCACCGGCAAAGCCAAAGGTCTGGTGGTTCCGGCGCGGGCATTAATGGCCTTTCATATGTATATGAAATACGCCGTGGGTTTGCGTGCCGACGATAAATTCTGGAACGTTGCCGATCCTGGCTGGGCCTATGGTTTGTATTACGGCATTGTGGCGCCGCTGCAGTTGGGTGCGACCATTCATTTTAACGAAGCCGGATTTACTGCCGACAATACGTTTGAATTTTTACGTAAATACGCCATTACCAATCTGGCGGCGG
Organism: Thalassolituus sp. UBA2009; assembly: GCF_002335285.1. Taxonomy (NCBI): domain Bacteria; kingdom Pseudomonadati; phylum Pseudomonadota; class Gammaproteobacteria; order Oceanospirillales; family Oceanospirillaceae; genus Thalassolituus; species Thalassolituus sp. UBA2009. Next base: position 34,789 of record NZ_DDCJ01000061.1, on the reverse strand, counting down.
CGCCAACGGCGTATCGTTTATTAAAAGCCAATGATGATTTATTAAAAAACTATCCGGAGATTAATCTGCGCGTAGCCAGCAGTGCCGGTGAACCGCTGAATCCGGAAATTGTCAGCTGGGCACAGCGCATGCTGAATTGCCGTGTGTGTGATCAGTATGGCCAGACCGAAACCGGTATGACCTCGGCGAATTTCCACGAGTTTGATCATATGCACCGTGATGCCAGCATGGGATATGAGATACCCGGCTATCGTCTGGTTGCGCTTGACCCTTATGGCAAAGAAGTGGCGCCCGGTGAAACCGGCGAGCTGGCGGTGGATATGGATAACTCGCCGCTGTTCTTTTTTCAGGGCTATATGGGCGATGCGAAAAAACCTTATAAAGGTCAGTATTATCTGACCGGCGATGTGGTCGTCAGCAATGGCGATGGTTCACATTCTTACACTGGCCGCGACGACGATATTATTGCCTCTGCCGGTTACCGTATCGGCCCGGCCGAAGTTGAAAGTGCATTGCTCGAACATCCGGCAGTGATTGAAAGCGCGGTCGTGGGTAAACCCGATGCCGAGCGTGGTGCCATTGTTAAAGCCTATGTGGTGTTGCGCCCGGAATATTTCAGCGATGAGGCGCTGGCGAAAGAATTACAGCAGCATGTGCGTAAATGCCTGTCGACCCATTCCTTCCCGCGTGAGATTGAATTTGTTGCTGAACTGCCGAAAACCTCCAGCGGAAAAATTCAGCGTTTTATGTTGCGTAAGCAGGCCGAGGATGAGGCTAAACAGCCTGTTGTGGGTTAAGTGTTCTGAGCCGGGGCTCCGGCTCCCTGCGATGCTGTTAAGTAGCCGCTGCAGCGGCTACTCAGCCAAACCCTGCATTGGCTTTGAATCAATCGCTAAACCCAGTCCGAGCAGCGGCTGCTATTACTTATCCTGCTTCATGTTCTGCTTCTTTTCCGCAATATCACAGCCACTAATCTCACAGGCCTCACACCGCTGCTGGCCGGTCAGCCAGCCGGAAATCCGGTAACGGTTGCGCGCAAACCACAGGTAAACCTGATCGGCGAGCAAGCGGATAACCGGCCAGCGCAGGGGCGCGATCCAATAGCCCTTGCCGACCAGTTGCCAGGCGCGGTGAGTAACATCAAGGCCGCGCAGCCATTCACCGTTGTCCTGCACGGCCAGCAAGATGCGGCTGGCTTCTGCTTTATTAACCTGCGGCCAGTGTTCGCTGAAGTCCTCACTTTGGATATCGACCAGTTGCATATTCTGCGCACGATCTAGCTGGGTCAGGTGACGCATTTCGCGTACACAAAGCGGGCAGTGGCCATCGTAAAACAGAGTGAGTTTGGGCATCGGGTTCTCCGTTCTTCAGGGCTTAAGTTGAATCGATGTTAATGGAAAAGGGCTGTGGCTTCTGCTGTGTTTTGTCAGTAACAACCTGTACATATATGCGCCTGATGCCGCCTGCGGGTGTTTTTAATCGATGTGTCCGATACACTCAACGCTCTCTGTGCTGTCAGGACGATAGAATCACTATGAAAGGAATGGCTCTTCTTATTATGCTGCCGCTGTGGGTATCGCAGGTGATGGCCGAATCCGGCTGTGTTTTCACGGCGTGGGATCAGTTCCAGGGTACGGCATTGTTGCATCACAGTGAGCAGAACGCTTATCTGTTTACCAGTAATGAGATCAGGGTTGATGCCGATGGTGCGCCCAATGCCTATCACCCGGATGATGTCAGCCTGCACTGTACGCAGGGCGAAGGCTTTAAAGGACTGGATTGTCCGGCTAATGGGGGTTATCCAAAATACAGCTGGTGGCGTTCGGCCATTGTCGCCGACCCGGATAATCCGGCGCAGGCTTATGTGCAGCCAGAAGGCACTTTTAAAGGCTTTTTAGTTTCGCGTACATCCCTGCAGGATGGACAGAAAGCGGTGACCGATCCGCAGCGTTATGTCGACTCCCGCTCGGTGCCGTATCTGGTATTTCCCGGTGATTTTTATAAAAAGAAAGGCACCGGAGCATTAGGCGATTTTGGGTATGCGCTGAATCTGAGTAATGGGAAATCGTCACCTTTTATTATTGCGGATATTGGCTCAGCCAGAGCGACGCTGGGGGAAATGTCGATTGCGCTTGCCAGTGCCCTGGGCGGCGATAGCCCGAATCCAAGAACTGGTGCCGGTACGCCTTCCGGCACCGTGGTTTATATGATTTTCCCGCGCAGTAACAAAACACCCGACTGGCCTTTGAGTCAGCAGACTATGAACGATACCGTTAATACTCTGCTGAACAGTGCCGGCGGCGAAGTGATGTTAAAAACCTGTGCTGGAAGCCTGCAATAAAAGCCTGAAGAAGCGGTCAGGCTGTTTATTCTTTACTGTCGCGCCATCAGCAATTGTGGATAACGCACCGGGTTATAACGGCTGCACAGCAGCAAGGCGGCAGCATACATAATGGCCAGAGCCAGCCAGGCGGAGCTGAAATTACCCAGCTGATCGCGCACACTTCCCATTATTAACGGCGTAATTGCTGCGAGGCTGTAGCCGTATCCCTGCACTTTGCTGATTAATGACCCCGCCTGTTGAGCATCCGGGTGATGATCCATAGTAACGATCATAATCATCGGAAATTGTCCGCCAATACCCAGTCCCAGCAGCGTCAGTGGGATAAGCACTATGGGCATTGATGCCAGGGTGAATGCTGCAGAAGGCAACGGCACTGCACCTGTCAGCGGAAAATACGCCAGCCAGATAAAACCACCGATGGATAATATCAGCACGCTGAATAATACCCGGCGGCGGTCGGGGCTGCCTGCAGCCCAGGCCGGAAAGAGTAATCCGGCAATCACTTCCACTGCGGTCAGATAACCCAGCATTAATCCGGATTCTGTGTTGCTGTAGCCAAGGTCAATCAGAAACGGCGGCAACCAGGCCAGTACGCATACATAGCCCGCAGCTGCCATGCTGAAGGTCGCCACTAATGACATAAGCCGGTAACGGTTGAAGCTCTGGGCAGCCGGGCGTGCAGAGAGTATTTCAGCGTCTGTTGCAGACTGTGGTTCAGCGGACGTTGCCGCAGGCTGAATTTGTGTCCGTGCTGTCCAGCGTATCCAGGCCACGAATGCTGCAACCGCCAGCACCGCCCAGAAAGCCAGAGCGGCACGCCAGCTGGCCAGCCACTGCGCCAGAAAAGGAGTAAGCCCTGCGCCTAACGCCGCACCCGCCATAATGGCACTGACATAAAACCCCATAATTCTGGCACTGTCGCTGGCCAGCGACTTAATCACAATCGGCAGTGTTGCCTGAATAACGGCAATACCGGAGCCGGCCAGTAATGCGGTCAGCAGTAATAGTGCGGCATTCAGGCTACCGGCGTCGATCAGACGCAGCAGGTTGGCGAGCAGTAACAAGGCTAAAGCGCCCTGAATTAAGTGCGCCAGGCTGATATGGCGGCGCAGCCATAAGGTAACAAAGCAGCCAATACCCATCGCCAGTACCGGCAGCAGGGTCAGCCAGGCAACACCGCTGAAGCTTAGCCCGGTATCCTGTTGCAGCAGCGTTACAACCGGGCCGATGGCCGCCAGTGCCGGGCGCAGATTCAGGCCGACCAGAACGCAGATAATAATCAGACTGAGCGCTGAGGTTTGTTGTGTTGGTGGTAGTTCCGCGGATGTTGCGGGGGCCGGTATCGGGACAGCCTGAGCCGGGGATATGACGGTCTGTGACATAAATAGTCTTCTCAATAATGAAACCGGCGGTTACCATAAAACCTCAGCTTAACTTGAGGTCAAGCGTTATGCCGCAGCCGGTTGCCGCCGACAAAACTGCATTGAGCGTGGGTGAAATTGCCCGGCGCTGTGATATCCCGGTATCCACCGTGCATTTTTATGAAGCAGAAGGGCTGATCCGCAGCTGGCGTAATAATGGCAATCATCGCCGTTACAGCCGCCATGTATTGCGCCGTATTGCGGTTATTAAGGTGGCGCAGCGCACCGGCATCACCCTGCGCGAAATTAAACAGGCGCTGGCGGTATTACCCGCAGACAGCGCCCCGACTGCCGCACAATGGCAGGCCATGTCACGTCAGTGGCAGGCGTTACTGCAACAAAAAATAGCTGACCTGAATTTATTACAGCAGCAGCTCGACAGCTGCATAGGTTGTGGCTGTTTATCGTTAGCGGATTGCCCGTTGCGTAATCCGGGGGATTGCCGGGCGGAGAGTTTGGATATGTGAGTGCGGGTCTAAGGCCCGGTTCAATTAGTGTTAACAGACCCTGGCAAAGAAAATATCTGTTCATCGCGCTGGTCGTGATGAACAGATATTTTTAAATCTTAATGTGGTTATTTATTCGATTGGCTCCTGGTACCAGGTTTTGAGCATATTAGAGTCCAGAGGATCATCGAATATCGCTGAACTTCCCCAGTTCTGGTTTATCCCCTGAACCTCATAACGATACACTTTCTGCCACCAGGCAATACGGATAGGTGAGCTGTCTGTGCTTCCGGTCAGTTTCTGAGTAATCGTCGTGTGGTTGGTTATTCTTTGGGTATGGGTTGTTTCTTTGGATATTTCCGCACCGATGCTCAGGAAGCTGGCTTCCACGCCCAGACTGGCACTGACCTGCTCAGTAACCGATATTTCATTTTCGACACCAGCACTTACTTCTATCATTCGGTCGATAGGACTTCCTTTAATGGCAGTACCGGAATAAACCAGCTTGTAAAATGCACTCACTTTTAATGTTCTGTATTTACTGTTGTTTAAATCCGGCAGTCGTTTGTGACAGACTAAAACAGGCTGTGAATCCACAAGATTGTCATTGATGCTGGTCGGGGTAGGACAGATAAGATGGCTTTCATCCCAATCCTGTTGCTGGAAATCCAGAACCGGAATCGTTATGGGTTTGTTTACACCATGTTCTTTTTCGGTGGCTGCGTTACTGTAGTTCGGAAAAACCCAGGATTCCTTTCCGGATCTTAAAACAACCACGCAGGGACGGTAAGCATCACTGTGCAGGCAGGAAATGGTGATGCTGGTAGGGGATACCAGATCCTCCACCATTACCGGAATCTCTTTTGCTGCGAACGGATCAGAATGAGGAGACGCAACACTGTTATTATCTTTAAGCCCACGGCAACTTAAAATTTCAAATGATGGGGAGGAAATCATCTTTCCCTTGGAATTCAGGCCGTGGAGGGTGAAGTGTATTCTGTAATCGGTTCCTGAGTCGCCTTTCCCTGCGGTGGTCATTCGAACGTAAAATGCATGTTCCATACGCTGTTCTCTTGGTTTAGCTTCTGCTGAAGCGGAAGAACAAGGGTAGTGGAAAACAGAATAATTATTTTACAGCTGATTTATATTGCAGAAAAAACAGCAATATTTATTAGAACACTTATCCGATGTGCTCAGGGGGAATATCATCCTTGATGATTTAGTACGAGGATGCTCCGGGGTAGCTGATGCAGGCGATGGTGCAACCGTCTCCGGAGCTATATCAGTGCAGCTCCGCTAAGGTTCCGCTTTCTTTTAATTGTCTTTCTTCACGCTTGCGCCAGCGTTCGGCACTGGCTTCACTCAGGTATTGGCGGCGCAGCTGGTAGCGTTGCTGCAGCTTATCGTCAGCATTGGCAGCGTCGCCGGCTTCGTACAGGCTGATCAGGCGGTTAACGTGGTCGATGGCATCGCTGCTCAGGGCGCTTAACGGCTGACCATGCTGGCTGGCAAATTGTTGCTGCTGTTGTTCATACCAGGCCAAACGGTCTTTTAATGGCAGGTTTTTGGCCTGTGTTAAAAAATCCTGAAAGCGTTGATTAAAACGCATGCCATCGCGCTGGGCGCCGAAGACTTCCCGGCTTATATCGGTACCGTAAAGTGCATCCTGTGTGGCCCAGTATTGTTCAAAAAACTGCAGCGGATTATCGAAATCGCTCAATGGTGAGCGTTGCTGGAATTGTTTCAGCGGTTGTGGGTTTTCCCGGCTGAGCGAAATAAAGCGGCTGGCCTGCTCCAGGGTTAAGCCCTGATTTTCTGCCAGAGATAACAGCAACTGCTGTTCACAGAGTTGCTGTATGTCGCTGTCGTCAGCGTTGCGTTCAAAGGCACGGCTGAGTTGTTGTTGGCAGCGTTGCTGCAAACGCTCAAGCCCGGCATTGGGGTCGGCCTGCCATTCGCTTTCGCGCCAGTGCAGGGTATTCAGTGATTGGGTCAGCTGTTGAGCGGCGGCCTGCTGGGCGCCGCGCAGTAAACTCTGGTGCAGGCGTTCACGCAATGAAGCCGGGGCGTCGGCCAGAGTGTGCTCTGGCGCAGCATCAGACTGCGGGTCAGTAACAAGGGATACAGAATCACCGCCGACCTGAGTCAGCGGTGTTCGCCATTGCAGCAACAGCACAGTGAAGCCAGTGGCGAGTGCTGCAAGCAGCACCAGCCGGATAATAGTTAAACGCTGCATATTACGGCTGGCAGAGATCGATTTCGGTCAGGCTGCCGTAATGATCGCTGTGGGTGTAGTAGGCGAGATAACGCTGGCCATCCTGACCGCGCCATTCCGGTGCCCAGACGCTGGTATTGACGCGGGTAACGCCGCAGCCGGTAGCCGGAGCGCCGATGTTCCAGTTGGCTGCATCAAATACCAGGGTGTAATCGAACCAGGCGTAATCGTCGGTTGCCAGACCGTTCGGACCGGTGTCTTCACAGCAGGCATCTTTTGGCCAGTAGGTATATTGCAGGCCATCGCGTACTTCGGTGTTCTGATTACGTACTAATGCCATCTGATCCCACAGGCTGCCCTGGGTGATGTTCTGTACCGCGGCGGGGTTCTGCAGGTCGGTGTTAAAGTCGCCACCGAAAATAACGGCCGCTGGCGGGAATTGTGCGGCGTTGGCGTCGATCTTACCTTTAATCCAGTTAATGGCTTCATTCATCTGGCCACGGCGGGCGTTGTCGTCGCTGCTGTTGCCGCCCAGATGCTGCGCGCTGCCGTAGACAAGGTGGGTGTTGAATACATAAATGTACTGGCCATTTTTTTCGACAATGGCACCGATCACGCCTTTGCCTTTTACGCCATCAATACCACTGGTGGCGTTGTATTTGTGGTAGCCCAGTTTTTTTGCATAACCGTGGCGTGAGAAAATCATCAGTCCCGGACAGTCGTCTTCGATATCACTGCCGTTGCAATAGTTGCTGCCACCGCCGTAGGTGTCTTCAAAACCGCGTGCGGCAAAATCATCCACCGGACCGTCTTCGTACATATCGTCGTAGTCCCAGGCTTCCTGCAGCATAATAACGTCGGCACATTCAGTGACCTTGCCCAGTGACTGTTCCATTTCATCACCGAAGTCGTACACAAAGCCCACATTGTGGAAAATGTTGTAGGTGACGGCGGTAAAGTCGGCGCTGTTATCGCAGGCCGGATTGGTTACCCAGGTGGTGGTGAAGTTGGTGTCGAAGTATTCCAGCTCGGAAACCTCGTTGTACCACTGCAGCGGATGGGTAGAGTAGTGGTTGTTCATGCTCGGGGTGGAGGAGCTGGCCTGAACCTGAGTGGTCAGCACCGGGGTCAGCGCAAGCAGCGCTAAAGCAACGGCCTTCATGGAATTATCCTTTGGTGGTGAGCTGTTTTTATTGTGATGTCGATTCTGCACGATGGAACCAGTTTGGCAATTCACTGGCACGCAATGCCGCAGCAATCAGGCATAATCAGCACAGATTGGCGCGCAGGGTGGCAAATGACGACAGCGCATTTGGCCCGATGGCCTAAGTAACAACAGGACTGAACATGATGTATTCCGATGACAACACGATGAAAGGCCGGTACAGCTGCTGTTACGCAACGAGCCGTATGGGCTTTCTGCTTTTACTGCTGGGTATGCCGGTACAGGCATGGCAGCCTCAGGGGTATGCCGCGCTGGCGCTTGGGCTGAGTGCCCAGAGTATTCCGGAAGAACGCAGTGACGATGGTGAGTCTGACACCCTGCTCACCGATCTGGTGTATGCCAGAGGCGGCATCGAGTGGATTCCGGGTGTCAGCACCGGTCTGGGTTTATGGTTGTGGGGCGATAAAAACATTAACGAGAATGCCGAAAGCCCACAATTCGACGGTATCAGTGCCGGTTGGGATGTTACCCTGCGTTTGCCACTGGCCAATGGCATTGGCCCCTGGGTGCGTTATGGCCGTCATTGCTGGAGTACGGCGGTGAGTGGTGTTCTGGAGCCCTGGTCAGACGATGGCTGCTCTACCATGCGAAGTGCCGGATTTAACTTCCCGCTGCCCAATCAGCATGATGTGGTGTTATTCGCCGAATATTCCACCACCGAATTCAGCGATATTGATGCCGACAGTATTATTGCCGGCGTGCGTGCGCATTTTTAACTGATGTTTATGTCTGCATCTGATGAGGTTTTATGTTTGAGTTTTCGTTAATACAGCTGGCTTTATCGGCGCTGGCGTTATCATCGGCTGCTGCAGCTGCGTCCTGGTTTTATCAGCATGCACAGATGCAGAAAATTCAGCAGCAGCTGGAGCAGGAACAACTGCAGTGGCAGCAGAGCGAGCAGCAGTGGTTGCAGAAAGAACAGCAATATCAGCAGCAGAATACTCAGCTGAGCCAGAGTCTGGATGCGCAGCAACAGAAGCTGGAACAGGTACAGCAGGAATTGCAGCAGCAGAATGTCGCCCAGGCACGCTGGCAGGAGCGCAGCGAAAATCTGCAGCAGCAGGCACAACAGCTGGAACAGCAGCGTCAGGAGCAAAATCTGCAGCAACAGCAATTGCAGCAGCAGTTGAATCAGTTGCAGCAGCAACTGGCCACCGAGCAGGAAGCACGCACACAACAGCAGCGCAGCGCTGAAGAAAAGTTAGCCTTGCTGGAGCAGAATAAAGAACAGCTGCTGAAAGAGTTTGAGCACCTGTCGCATAAAATTTTCGAACAGAAACAGCAGCAGTTCAGCGAGCAAAGCCAGAAAGGTCTGAACTCATTACTGACGCCTTTTAAAGATCAGCTCGAAGGTTTGCGTAAAAAAGTCGACGATGTTTATGTGAATGACGTTAAAGACCGCACCGAGCTGAAAACCCAGATCGAAAATCTGCACAAACTCAATCAGCAGATTACCGCCGAGGCCCACGCATTAACAACCGCATTACGCGGTGAGAAAAAAATGCAGGGTAACTGGGGCGAAATGGTACTGGAAACCGTGCTTGAACGTTCCGGCTTACGCAAAGGGGAAGAATACCAGCGCGAGCAGAGCCATCAGAATGATGAAGGCAAGACCTATCGGCCGGATGTGATTATTAATTTACCGGAAAAGAAACACATCATTGTCGACTCCAAAGTCTCGCTCAATGCCTATACCGATTATGTTAACGCCGAAAGCGATATTGAGCGCGATGCTGCCGCGCGCCGCCATGTGGATGCTATCCGTAATCATATCCGCAGCCTGAGCGATAAAGCCTATCAACAATTACAGGGGCTGCATTCACCGGATTTTGTTTTCCTGTTTATGCCGGTAGAGCCAGCTTTTATGCTGGCATTCCAGCAGGATGAAGCCTTATTTAACGAAGCCTTTGAACGCCGTATTGTGGTGGTCACACCAACCACCTTGCTGGCGACCCTGCGCACGGTGGCCAGTATCTGGGCGGTGGAACGGCGCAGTAAGAGCACCGAAAAACTCGCTGACCAGGCGGCTAAGGTGTATGAAAAACTGGTGATCGTGGTGGAGAAATTCGAGAAGGTCGGCAGCCAGCTTGGCACCGTACAGAAGAGTTACGACGATGCCTGGAACTCAATGAAAAGCGGCCGTGGTAACCTGCTCAGTCAGAGCGAGAAGTTTTTACAGCTGGGCGTGCGGGCGAAAAAAGAACTGTCGCGCGATCTGGCCGAAGAAGCACTGGAACAGGATGGCCAGTTATTACTGGATGAGGTGTCGGAACCGGATTGAGTTTTCTGGCGCCGTAAGCAGGTAAAAAAAGCACCGCAGAGCGGTGCTTTTTTATTCTTTCTTATCAGAAAGCTACGGTAACGTTTACCCGGCCACTGACAGTTAAGCCGCTGGTATCTACCAGGTTCAGCACGTTGTACAGCTCTGTGGTGTCGCCGTCTTGCAGACGAACAAACAGGTTGCTGTAAGTAATGTACATAGCATTGTCAGCGGTGCCGCTGTTATTGCCGTTGAAGTTTACCGGATTGGTAATAAAGTTTGGCTGCAGAGTCAGAGTCAGACCGTCGGCAGACAGAGTAACCGTTACTTCACTGCCCTGGCTGTTGGTATCCAACACCGCTGTCGTGGCGTTGGTCAGTGCAGCGCTGGCAAATGATTCATTCACGATGCTGACCGGACGGCTCAGTTTCAGAGTCAGAGTACCATTGCTGTTAATGGCGTTGTCGTCTTCGTTAGACGCCTGAGCAACGTACAGACCGTCGTTGTTGCCTGGTACGATATCGACCATCGCTACGCGCTGGTGGATAGTGCTGGTACCAATATTCACGTTAACGGCAGTAGGCTGACCCAGTTCAATACCTTTGTAGCTCATTGGCAGAATCTGTACCTGATAACGGCCACCCAGAACCAGAGCGTCGCCGGAGAATACAGCGTTACCTTCAACATCGGTTGTGGCAGTGATTGCACCCTGGAAACCATTGTTAGGGGCAATAACATTAATGCTGTCGGCAGTCAGGGTATTACCATTGGTATTTGGTTGCAGCTGAACGGCTGCCCCTTCAATCTTTTCACCATTGTAGGTAACGGTCACTGTCATATCCGCAGCGCTTACGCCCAGCGGGTACAGATAAAAATTACCCATGCGCCATGCATTTTTATCCTGCAGGTTGTTTGTATCAGCGTTGAAATCAACGGAAGCAATAACCGGCTGGTAACCCGTTGCTGTGGCTTCCATACGGAAAGTCACATTGTTTTCAGTTGAGGTCGGAATATCCTGAATGAAATAGTCACCAGCGTATTCTTTGTTCAGTTTCGCTGTACGGTATTTATCTCCCTGGACCAGCAGCACTTTCAGAGACTCGTTGCTGATTCGTGCACCGGTAACGGCATCAAATACCGTGCCCTGCAGATGGGTGGTAATGTTGTGATAATTCTGCGGAACTGCAGCATCCTGATTTTCATCGCCGCCACAGGCGATCAGGCCAGATGCCAGCACGCTCAGGCCGGCGGTTTTCAGCATTACATTCATGCGATTCTCCATAGTGTTGTAATAACGACAGGGAACCGGGTGGCTGTCAGAGTTCGTCTGAGTGGTTGCCTTTTGGCTTCCCTGTCGGGTCCTTTTAGGACGGCGGCACCTTAAGTAGCGGCCAGACCGGAGTCAAAAGCTGTTCGGTCGCCTTTACTGATTATTTAATAGTTTTATCAGTAAATAGTATGGGGTCGCTGGGTATTATCAGACTCGGGCGGCCTTACAGGCGCGAATGGCGGCCAGTGCTGGCCGCTCCGGTGTCCATCCGTTAGAATGCGCCCCCTGCACAGAATCTGGTCAGTTTGCCATGTCCGACTTCGATCAACAGCCCGATACCATCTTTAATACCCCGCAGCAGAAGGTCGCCAGTTTTACCTTCGACAGCGCGGTCGCGCGTGTCTTTCCGGACATGATCAAACGCTCCGTGCCGGGCTATGCCGAAACCGTGGCAATGTCCGGCATTATTGCCGGCCGTTATGCGCAGCCGGGTTCCAGTCTGTACGATCTGGGCTGTTCGCTGGGGGCGGTTACTCTGGCGATGCGTCATGGTGTGCAGGCGGCGGGTGAACGCGCCGCGGGCTGCCGGATTATCGGTCTGGATAATTCGGCCTCGATGATTGAGCGTGCCGAGCATTATGTGGCGCTGGACGAAGGTCAGGTACCGGTCACCATGGCCTGTGCCGATATTCTTGAATACCCGCTGGAAAATGCATCGGTCACGGCGCTGAATTTTGTGCTGCAGTTTATTGCCCCCGAACAGCGCCTGACCTTGCTGAGCAGAATTGCCGATGCGACCTTGCCGGGCGGGGCGCTGATTCTGTCGGAGAAACTCTGCTTCGCTGCCGAAGAGCAGTTGCTGCAGGACGAACTGCATCTCGACTTTAAACGCGCCAATGGTTATTCCGATCTGGAAATTGCCCAGAAACGCAGCGCGATTGAAAACGTACTGATTCCGGAAACGGAACAGACGCATATTGAGCGTCTGAAAGCCGCCGGCTTCCGTCAGGTTATCCGCTGGTATCAGTGTTTTAATTTTGTGTCCTTTTTAGCGGTTAAATAATGACAGAGCGTGACGATATTCTGCACTGGTTTGATGATGTTCTGGCCTTTATGCGTGAAGGTAAGCTGGCGCCCTGGGCTGAGGTTTTACCGCGTCAGCTGGAACTGGTGCTGCAGGAAAAAGAACACGGTGATCAGCAGCGCTGGTTACATGCCCTGCAACAGCTACCTGTTATTGAGCAGGTACAGGCTGATTTAAATCGCCATGATATTGCCCTCAGCAGCGATGCCATTACTAGCGCTCAGCAGGAACAATTACAGCAGGCGCTGGAAGGGCTGATTCCCTGGCGTAAAGGGCCGTTTCAGTTTTTTGGCACACACATCGATACCGAATGGCGCTCCGACTGGAAGTGGGAGCGGGTGGCTCCGCATCTGGCGCCGCTGGATGGCCGGGTGGTACTGGATGTTGGCTGTGGTTCCGGTTACCACATCTGGCGCATGCTGGGTGCCGGTGCTTACCGCGTCATTGGTGTTGATCCATCGCGTTTATTCCTGATGCAGTTTCAGGCGTATAAACGCTATCTTCAGGCTGCAGGTCACAGTGCCCGCGCCGATTTATTACCGCTGAAAATGGAAGACGTGCCGGGCAATTTAAAAGCCTTTGATACGGTGTTCTCCATGGGCGTGCTGTATCACCGAAAATCGCCGGTCGATCATCTGCAGGAATTAAAAGACGCACTGCGCCCCGGTGGTGAGCTGGTGCTGGAGACGCTGGTGATTGACGGTGCGCTGGGCGAAGTATTAATGCCGGAAGACCGTTACGCCATGATGCGCAACGTGTGGTTTATTCCCAGCACCGAAACCCTGCTGCTCTGGTGTCGCCGCGTCGGCTTTAAAAACGCAAGAGTGGTGGATCTGAACCAGACCTCGCTGGATGAGCAGCGCACCACCGACTGGATGCATTTCAACTCGCTGGCGGATTTTCTCGATCCGCAGGACCGCAATAAAACCGCCGAAGGTTATCCGGCACCATTACGGGCGGTGATTATTGCCGAAGCCTGATCTTTACTGAGCAGGCAATAAATAGTGTAATCAGCATTGTTTTGAAAAATCCCGGCAATAGCCGGGATTTTTATATTTTGTACCGTCTTTCTGATGCCGGGCAGGGAATGCAGCGGTCATTCAGCCGCCATGCAGCGGTCATACAGAGACGAGTGCTTATTCTGCCCCATTTTGTCCGTGCACTTCCTGAGCTGCCGGCGGCACAACGATAAAAGGATTATTTATCATGTTATTGCTATTAAAAGACCTGTTCTGGCGCGACCAGTTCAGTGGTGAAAAAACCGCTGTTCTTGACGGACGCATCGACCGTGACCGCTATATGCTGGCGTTTTTTATTCTGTTCGCGATACAGGGTGCATTGCATGCCGGTGGCGCTTATGTCTTCCCGGATTCTGGTTATGCGTTTAACGGTCCTTATTCCGACTACGTTGAGCTGATGTGGGTTTTCTTCTCCATTAATATTCTGGTTGATCCGCTGTGGCTGGTGCTGAGTGTCATTCTGGCCTGCCGTATGTTTGGTCGCTGGCTGATGGTGCCGGTTGGCTTGCTGAATTACGGTTTGCTGTCGATGGTGCCTTATATGTCGAATATCAACATGAACAGCTCGCCATCAGGAGTGATGATGTTCTCCATTATGGGGATCAGCGCAGGCTGGTTGCTGTTTCATATTTATGTACTGTTCCGCCCGGCGCTGAGCGTCAGCCAGCCACAGCATCCGTTGCTGCGTATGAATCCGCGCTATGCGGCTGAAGAGCAGCTCAACAGTATTCAGTTTTTCTGGCGCTGTACGGTGCTGGGTGTGGTGGCAGCGCTGCTGCTGATTGCGGGAGCTGTGTCGCTGTTTGGTTACAGCAATGGTTATGGTTATTCGTCGTCACGTCAGGAACAGCTGCTGGTCTGGTTTGCTCTGGTGCTGATTGTGAGTGTGATTGTTGCGTTCTGGTTTCTGGTTCAGCGCCTGCGCAATATGGGCTGGAATCCGCTGAAGACCATCCTTCTGGCCATGCTGTTACCGGGTTTGTTCTTTGGTCTGCAGCTGTTTTTCTACTTCAACGATTACTACGACAACCCGATACTGCTGGCGGTCTTCTACCTGTTGCTGCCCTGGGTACGCTTGGCGCTGGCGGTGTTTAACAGCTTTATCATCGTCTTACCTGCGCCAGAAAACGCCAGCCCGGCATATGCCGGAACGGATACCGGAGCTGACGCCGGGCCTGAAGGTGATGCGCAGCAACCGGTTGCCGGATAAATGGCCTTGTTTCACAAAATTGTCATGTATGAAACGCGCTGCGGGGTTGAAATGTATGCCTTTCAGCGTAGTATTGAGCGCTATGAATACTGATTCCCGCGTCCTGAACATGCTTTCTGCCCATGCTGCTTCTGCAGCAGGCAGCGCTGTATCTGCTGTTCAGAACGTTAATTATTGGTGGTTTGGTTATGGCTATTTTAGCCAGGAGCCGGGCCGCGCTTAATTTGCATCATGCAGTTAAGGCAGTCCGGTGAGAACCGACTGCCACCGGAAAACCCCGATTGGCAGTCCGCCTTTCGGGGTTTTTTGTTATTGGCTTGGCAGAATTAAGGAATATGTCATGAAAGTTCAGTCCGCTGTTTGTTTGTTGCATCAGTACCGCCGATTTAGTCGCGGCCGCTATTGGCCGCACTTCTGATTCGCAGGAAATACGCTGACAAATACATTGAGGACTGCACCATGAACGTACAAACACAGAGCAAGCAACCAACAGAAACACAAACCGCCGATCAACAGGCAAGCAATGACCCGGCGGTGCGTCCGTTGCGTACACCGCGCCAGCTCAAGGCTGACCTGCCGCTTAACGAAGCGCTGGCGTTGCAGATTGACCAGCAGCGTCAGCAGATCCGCGATCTGCTCAACGGCAACGATGACCGTCTGCTGATCGTCACCGGCCCCTGTTCCATTCACGATGAAGCGGCGGTACTGGATTACGGCCGCCGCCTGGCCGCGCTGAACGAGCAGCTGAGCGACCGCCTGCTGATTGTGTTGCGCGCCTACGTGGAAAAACCCCGTACCAGCATCGGCTGGAAAGGGCTGGCCTACGATCCGGAGCGTAACGGCAAAGGCGATATGGCGCTGGGGCTGGAACGCTCGCGCGGCATTATGCTGCAACTGGCGGAGCTGGGTTTGCCGCTGGCCACCGAAGCACTGAATCCGCTGGTGATGCGCTACCTCGATGATCTGGTGAGCTGGACTGCCATCGGTGCACGCACCGCCGAATCGCAGACCCACCGTGAAATGGTCAGCCATCTGCCAATGCCTGTCGGCATTAAAAACAGCACCGATGGTTCGGCCGCCAATGCCGTGAATGCGATGATTTCTGCGCGTCACAGCCACCATACGCTGGGCGTGGATGTGGATGGTCAGATGGCCATGCTCGACACACCGGGAAACCCGGACACGCATCTGGTACTGCGCGGCGGCCGTGGCATTACCAATTACGACTCCAGCTCAATTGCGTCTGCTCTGGCGGAGCTGGAAAAAGGCAACTGCCACGCCAAAGTGCTGGTGGATTGCAGTCACGATAATGCCTGCAAGCAGCATGAGCGTCAGGTGGCGATTGCGCAGGAAGTGGTGGCTCAGCGGGCTGCAGGCAACCGCGGTATTTTGGGTTTAATGCTGGAAAGTTTCATTCAGGCCGGACGCCAGAACGATGAAGGTGAGCTGCAGTACGGCCAGTCAATTACCGATGCCTGTATCGGCTGGGATGAAACCGAAAGCTTGTTGCGCGGCTTGCACGCTGCACTTTAAGGTTGCAACTCAGTGTGCCGTAATCCGTTATAAAACGGCCGTTTGCGGCCGTGGCCTTGGTCTGCGGAAAGGGTACACTTGAGGCTATCTGTTCATCCGCAAGGGGAGCCTCATGACTGAAACAACTTACATCCCGCCTAAAGTCTGGCAATGGCAGGCGGGGAATGGCGGTAAATTCGCCAATATTAACCGTCCGGTTGCCGGCCCGACTCACGACAAAGAATTGCCGGTCGGCAAGCACCCGTTGCAGTTGTATTCGCTGGCGACGCCGAACGGTGTGAAAGTAACTATTTTGCTGGAAGAGCTGCTGGCTGCCGGAATCAGCGCCGCTGAATATGACGCCTGGCTGATTAATATTATGGAAGGCGATCAGTTTGGCTCAGGTTTTGTTGAGGTTAACCCTAATTCCAAAATTCCGGCGCTGATGGATCACAGTGTTAATCCACCGCAGCGTTTATTTGAATCGGGCTCCATCCTGATGTATCTGGCAGAAAAATTTAATGCCTTTATTCCGGCGGATGCCGCAGGCCGTGCTGAATGTTTTAACTGGTTATTTTGGCAGATGGGCAGCGCGCCGATTTTAGGTGGTGGCTTTGGTCATTTTTATGCGTACGCGCCGGAAAAATATCAGTATCCGATTGACCGCTATACCATGGAAATCAAGCGCCAGCTCGATGTATTAAACCGTCATCTGGCGGATAAAGAGTTTATCTGTGGTGATGAATACAGTATCGCTGATATGGCCATCTGGTCCTGGTATGGCGTGCTGGTGCGTGGCGGCTTATACGACGCCGCAGAATTTATAGAAGCACACACCTACACCCATGTTCTGCGCTGGGCCAATACCATTGCTGATCGTCCGGCTGTGCAGCGTGGCCGTATGGTTAACCGTACCTGGGGGGAACCGCACGAACAGTTGCATGAACGGCATGATGCCAGTGACTTTTTGCTTAAAACTGCGGACAAGGTATAAGCCAACGTCTGAGTTTTGAACGAAAAAGGTCCGTCAATGACGGGCCTTTTTTATTGTGTATGCCTTATTTCTGTGCCGGTTGCAGTGCATTGTTGTACGCCTGAGTTCCCCACAGGGGCACTGTCGATAAACTGTGTTTAAAACTGCCGGATGTTTCTTTGGTGGCATAAGACAGATACATCAGGGTCTGGCTTTCGGCGTCGTAAATACGGCGGATTTTCATATTTTTAAAGAAAATACTTTTTGATTTTTTAAACACCACATCGCCGGATTTACTTTTATCGATCTGGGCAATCATGGCAGCGGTAATTTCACCGGTCTGACGGCAGGAAATGGCACTGTCGCTGGGATCGGAAAAACTCAGGTCAGCTTCAATTGACGCAACATGGCAGGTAACGCCGGGAACCAGCGGGTCGGTCATAACATTCAGTTTGATGTCTTTGAGGGTAAATAAACCCAGTGAAACATCGCCAACTTCATCATTGCTGCAGGCACTGAGCAGGCCAGCCAGGCAGACGGCTGCAAGGGTCAGGGCCGTTTTAGGTTGTTTCATGAAAATACTCCGATGGTCAGATAATCAGTTGCGGTTACCCACTTACAGTCTGCGGGCGGGTGCGGTTCAGGCGTGCGGCTGCCGGGTTTTGCGCAGGCTGACATAGCGGATAGTCAATGCCAGCGCACCGCTCAGATACAGTGCGGCGAGTGTCCATTTTAAGGTGGCGCTGAAACCGGCAATCATAACCCAGGGATCGCTGGGGGTACTGAGCAGATTAAACCAGGGTTCATGAATGCTGTTTTCAACAACATCCAGAACCGACATCAGCACGGCAGGCCACAGCAGCAGATTCCAGCGTGCGGATAATGCATTCAGATCAAGCAGCCAGCTGGTCAGGGATAGTGCCAGCAATCCGTACCATAGCGGGTGCATATGGTCATAGGCGAAGTGTTGCTGCAGGGCATTTAACTGAGCATCGCTGATGCTGTGCAGCAGCACGGTAAATGCATCTGCCTGATAGCAGAACTGAAAACGGAACAGTAAGGCCTCGGCACCACCCTGTTGCAGAGTATGGGCAATCATACTTTGGGAAACGATATAAATAACCGCCATTGCAATAACAATCAGCGGGTGAGCCAGCCAGCGGCGTACGGCATTCATAGTACAGTTCCTTGTGTGTTATCTGTTGTCCAGCCTGCCACAGTTCTGCGCGTTGTAAAACTGCGGGGTTATGCTCTGTTATCGGTAGCGCTTTACCCGGTGCGGCGCTGCATGAAGGATTCCCGGGGGCTTTTCTTTCAGGCTGTGATCTGGCTCGCACTGATGATAAGAAAATCAGATTCTGCGTTGCAGCTTGTTGCTGACTGTCTCATCATACCGGGCATTTAATTATAGAGTCAGGGAATACCTATGCCGGCTTCATCGAACATCCGCAGTAAAGGCGGAGAATCCCCAGAGAAAAGTAAATCCGGAAAAAGCGTCGGTATGATGCTGTTTGGTTTTATTTTTTTTGCAGCAGGCTTTGCCGTTGCCGCTTTTACTGTGGGCAGTAATCTGCTGCGTTATTACGAAACAGAAGACTGGGCCCGCGTACCGGCCACTATTACCAGCCTGGATTTGCGTACACATCACGGTGATGACAGCGTGACCTGGAGTGTAGAAGCGCACTATCAATACCAGTTTAATGGCCGCACCTATTACAGCGACAGCGTGGCCTTAACCGGTGGCTCTGACAATATCGGCGATTTCTGGCAGGTGCTTTATTCGCGTCTTAAATCGGAGCAGCAGCGTAACCAGGTGCATGCCTATGTTAATCCTGCCGACCCGCAGGAGGCCTATCTCGACCGAACCCTGCGTATGGGGCTGATGGTGTTTGGTGGCATATTCGGTGCGGTATTTATGGCAGTGGGCGGCGCCGTTATGTTTATGGGCGGCCGCAGCAGCAATGTCAGCGATCAGGCAGATCGTGCGCGTGAAGGAATTCCCAGTGATCAGCGCGGCAGTTATAAAATTCTACTGTTTATTGGCTGTCTGTTTGTCCTGATATCTGCGCCACTGTTGTTCATTATTGTTGATGCCCTGCAGGATGGTGAGCCGGAGGTTTTGCTTGGGCTGATTTTCCCGCTGGTGGGAAGTGGTGCAATTTATGCCGCACTGCGTATGCGTAAGCGCTATCTGCAGATTGGTCAGACTCTTTTTTATCCTGATCCTTTACCCGGAAATGCCGGCGGACAGGTTGGTGGATATTTTCATCTGGCCAGCGGTGAGTGGGTTACGTCACCACAGGTGCGGTTAACCTGTGTGCATATCTACAGCACCGGTAGCGGCAAAGAGAGTAAGACCCATCACGATGTTATATGGCAGAGCAAAGGCCGTGCGCACTGTGAGCCGAATAACAGTGGCTGTAATGTGCATGCCCTGTTTGATGTGCCGGCTGATTTACCGGGCAGTGGCTCACCGTCTGGTTACCGGGGGCGTATTCAATGGAATCTTCATTGTGACGGTATTGTCAGTGTGCCGGTTGCAGCGGCACGTAATCCGCGGGTGGATAACAGCCGGGCGATGCGTGACAGCAATCGTCTGCAGGTAGAGTTCGAACGCAGCTGGAGCATTCCGGTAGAAAAAGGTCAGCAGACATCATCATTTCAGATGCCGGCAGAAGAGCAGGAAGCCTGGAATCAACAGCAGCGGGAAGACGCGCACACCAGCGCCGCTGCGCAGATTGCTATGACAGCCGCAGGCAGTGGCCTGCATCTTGAGAGTGCTGCCGGACGGCATACCGGTATGGCGCTTGGGCTTTTGGTATTCGGCCTGATATTTGATTGTGTCGGCGTCTTTCTGTTCTTTATGGCGGCACAGGGTGAACTGATGCTGTGGCTGATGGCTCCGGTATTTTTGCTGGTCGGCCTGCTGGTCACCTGGCTGGGCGTATTCTGGTTGGGGCGTGGCCTGGAAGCCGATGTTGAGCCGGGCAGAGTGCGTGTGGTGCGGCGTTTATTCGGTATCGCCTTATATCAGCGCAGTGCTGAGATTAATGCCGCCAGCCCGCTGACTCTGGATATGGGGATGTCGTCCAGCAATCAGAACGGTATCAGCACCGAGTATTTTTCTCTGCAGGTTGAAGCCGGCGGTAAAAAAATCAAACTGGCCGAAGGCATTGAAGGACGTGAAGCCGCCGAAGCATTAAAAGAGAAAGTCAGGGCAGTGCTGACCCGTGAACTGGACAGTGAGCTGATCTGAAGGCAGAAATATACGATTGGTTTATGCTGAATAACAGATAAACAGACACCCGGGGCACGGGCAGGGAGACGCAGATGCACTGGCAGGATAAAACGGACAACCCTTATCCGCTGTCGGCAGCGGCTTTGCAGTTCCGCCTGATTGTCGCGGTGGTGCTGGTTACGCTGATCACCGCCGCGGTTGCCCTGAGTCTGCATTACTATTTCAGCCGTGCCATGGTGCTGGATTCTGCCATGGCGCGTTATCAGCAAACCGTCAGTGCGACCCGCGACTACCTCAGAAACCTCGATAACAATGCGCTGCAAACCACCCGGGCGCTGGCACAATATCCACAATTAGTAGAGGGACAATGGGTTAACCGCGCAACTCCGCAGTTATTTGCCGAAGTAATGCGTAATAATCCGGTGCTGTACGCCATTTATATCGGGTTTGAGAATGGTGATGTCTACGAACTGGTAAACCTTAACAGCAGCGATGCTGTACGACGTCAGCTGAAAGCCGCGCCCAGCGACCGCTGGGTAGTCATTACGGTTACAGGGAAAGGAGATCAGCGTCGTCGCCGCTTCGAATTTTACGACCTGCATATGCAGCAAACGTTTGCCCGCGATGAAGCCAGTGACTACAACGCCAGCCAGCGTCTTTGGTATACCAGCGCCCAAAGCGGCAGTGTGAATAAAACCCAGCCATATTTATTTCAGCATCTGCAGGCGCCGGGGCAGAGTTACAGCACACGCATTGCTGGCGGGCAGGCTGTACTGGCGGTAGATATTGCCTTTTCTACCCTTGCCGCCCACTTGCGCAGCCAGCCATTGAGTCTGGATGGTGAAATATATCTCTACCAGCAGAGTGGCGAAATTATTGCCAGTAATGCCGAACGCTGGAATGAAGACCGCCTGCCTCCCGCCGACCCCTTTACGCTCAGCGAAGCACAGACCCGCTATATCGACAGCCTGGGGCTTTTGCGTATTTCCAATGAAACCGACTGGCCGCCGATTGATTTTGCCGTATCAGCCGAGCCGCGTGGTTACAGCATTGATTTATTACGCTTAATTGCGCAAATGACCGGCCTGAATATCGAATTTGTAAATGGTTATGCCTGGCCGGAATTAATGGAATTATTCCGTCGTAAAGAGCTGGAAATTCTGCAACCGGTATTAAGTCGTCAGCAATTACCCGGCGTAATGACCCAATCATTTCTGCAGTTACCCTACGCCGTAGTGCAACGGCCGGAAGACGCTGAAATTAATGATTTGCAGCAACTGAACGGTAAAATACTGGCCATTCCTGCCGGCTGGAGCGTCATTAATGTTATCCGCAATAATTACCCACAGATCACTTTGCTGGATATTGCCAATACGCGGGAAGCACTGGAAGCGGTAAAACAGGGCAGAGCAGATGCGGCGCTGGATATGGAACTTATTCTGCGTAAAACCGCCGACCAGTATTTTATAAACGGACTGCGTTTCAGCCAACAGATTGGCGGATTGGAGCTATTGCCTCAGGGGCTTAAATTGCTGCTGCAGGAAGATCTGCACCCATTAGCGGCGATACTGGATCAGGTGCTGGCCGCTATCCGTCCACAAACCTGGCAATTTTTACAGGATAAATGGCTGGCCGGAGAAGACGCCAGCCGCAACGCTGTACCCGCAGTAGTGCCTTATCCCCAGCTTCTCAGTATGACCCGCCATAATGCGTTGCAGAATCGTCTGGAAAAAACCACGATTAACGGCGCTGAGTACTATATTTTCGCCTCCTCTTTTGAGCATGCACAAAGCACGCGTGAGCATTTTGCCTTTGTTATATCTGCACAGCGTTTGTTTGCCGGCAGCAGCCGCGAAGTATGGTGGTCGGTGCTGATTATTGCCGCCGTCTGGCTGCTGTTGATACCACCGGTTCTGCTGCTTTTAGTACTGCGGCCGTTACGCCATTTTGGCTCTGACAACCACGGGTAAGACCGGCAGCCGTTATTACGCAGCGCTACATTTCCATACCGGGCTTTTCTGGACTCACCCTGTTAATTCCAGTACAGTCCGCCCCCTCTCAAAGGCCGGGTGAACACCTGTTGACCTGCCTTGCCGGGCGACTGCCCGGATGGACGCGGCTGCTGACACCGCGCCATTTCTCCTTGCAATGTCAGCTCTCAGAGCAGATCACGCACTCATGACCCAATTTTCCGAACTCGGCTTAGCCGATGCCATCCTGAAAGCCGTTGCTGATCAGGGTTACACCACGCCATCTCCGGTACAGGCCCAGGCCATTCCCGCCGTACTGGCTGGCCGCGATGTAATGGCCGCCGCCCAGACCGGCACCGGTAAAACCGCCGGTTTTACCCTGCCAATGCTGCACAAACTGCAGCAGGGCGAACGCGCCAGCGCCAACCGCTGCCGCGCGCTGGTATTAACACCCACCCGTGAGCTGGCTGCTCAGGTAGGTGAAAACGTTGCTGATTACAGCAAATACCTGAATATCCGCTCCGCCGTTGTATTCGGTGGGGTCAGCATTAATCCGCAAATGATTGCCCTGCGCCGTGGGGTGGACGTACTGGTGGCCTGTCCGGGTCGTTTGCTCGACCTGTACCAGCAGAAAGCCATTCGTTTTGACGAAGTGGAATTTCTGGTGCTGGACGAAGCCGACCGTATGCTCGATATGGGCTTTATTCACGACATCAAAAAAATCCTCGCACTGCTGCCGAAAAACCGCCAGAACCTGATGTTCTCGGCCACTTTCTCTAACGAGATCCGAACCCTTGCCAAAGGCCTGGTAAACGATCCGGTAGAAATTGACGTCAGCCCACGTAACAGCACCGCCCACACCGTTGAGCAGTGGCTGATTCCGGTCGATAAAAAACGCAAACCGGAAGTGCTCAGCCACCTGCTGAAACAACACGGCTGGAAACAGGTACTGGTATTTACCCGCACCAAACACGGCGCTAACCGTTTAACCACGCACCTGCAGGATCGTGGTATTACCGCCGCTGCAATTCACGGTAATAAAAGTCAGGGTGCCCGTACCCGTGCGCTGGCCGAATTTAAAAGCGGCGATATTGCCGTATTAGTGGCGACCGACATTGCCGCCCGTGGTCTGGATATCGAACAATTACCGCACGTAATCAACTTCGAATTGCCTAACGTTGCCGCCGATTACGTACACCGTATTGGCCGTACCGGACGTGCCGGTGCCAGTGGTGAAGCCATTGCCCTGGTTTGTGCCGAAGAACTGGAAGACCTCGAAGGCATTGAAGGCTTAATCGGCAAAAGTATTGAACGCCGTGTGCAGGAAGGTTTTGAGCCTAATACCCCGCTGCCGGTGTCGCGCCCTAAATCTCCGCGTAAACCGAAAAAAGCCAAGCAACCTAAAGGCTTTAAAGATACCTTCGACCGCGAGCCGCGCGCTCCGCGTCCGGCCGGTAGCGGTCGCTCTAACGGCAATGGCGGTAACGCTGGCCGTTCCGGTTCAGGTCGTTCTGGCTCAGCTCAGAAACAGGGTGAGCAAAAGCAGGGTGAACAGCGCCGTTCATCCGGCAGCAGCGGTAATAACAATGGCGGTAACAGCCGCCCGGCAGGCAGCGCACCGCGTCGTCCACGCCGCCCGGCACAGGGATAAAACCTGCGCCAATAGCGGCTGCTGTTAACGCCGCCTAAAACAAAAACGGGCCTCATCGGAGGCCCGTTTTTTATGCCGATAATAAAGTAAAGAACCTTATTACCTATTCCTGCTTAGCGATCAGTGTTATTGGCGTCTGTTTGCAAGTTGCTTGCAGGTCTGAATGCTAACTCCGGATTGATCAGATAGGCAAAAATAAATCCGATACCGGCGGAGCTAAAAAAAGACAGAATAGGAATGGCGCTGCTGTCTCCGTTTACGAACAGGTAATAGCCGAACCCGGAAATTCCGGTAAAGATTCCGAATGTAATCATGAAAAAAATCATATTGATATACCTGCCGATTTTTTGGTTGGTCGCAGGTGCTGGCAGCGGAATAATCTTACTGAAAAGAGCCAGTATCGCCGGAGCGAACAGACCGAAGAATACCCCAGGAAGAACTGACATATGCTCTGTGTTAAGGATAATGTTGCTGCTGAATATCGTGATTCCCTGAATCAGGCCTGCAACAGTCCCGGCAGCAAGACCAAGCCAGTCACCGGGTAAAAAGCGGATCTTCATAGTTACACCTTTTGTTTTAAGTGAGATAAGTCGTGAAGGGGGAGCTCTGTCTTTATTGCTATGAACCGGGGCTCAGAAGGTCGCGCATTAGGTGATCTGAATTCAGGTCTTTTACGGCAGAGGTTGCTGTAGTCGGTCAGTTAGTTCCTGATTGAGACGCAGAGTCTCAGTTACTCAGAGGCAGGCTCCGCAGAAAGGGTGCAATTTTCAGGATATTGCTGACATAACCACACTAAATATCTGGTGAAGTAATACTTATAGATTCCATTGTCTGGCATGAAATCAATAATTGGCTGTGCAGTGTTTTCATATGTCCGGCTTATCCAGCGGTTATTTATCTCAAGTCTGAGCCAGGCTGCGAGTAAGGGATAAGTGAGGAGCACGCTTATCGCTATGGCTAATATTCCTGCTGTTGCTTTCTGCTTTCCGGATATGGTCAAGGTTTATTGCCTTTTCGTATGCTGTTCGCTGCAGAGCGTTTAAATACGCTCTCTGGTCTTTAATCTCTGATGATAAGAGGTCCTGGAGGACCATGGTTGGTAACTTTTATACACCAGTGAGAGCAGCGAAAAATCCAATGATCAGAAGAGCAGATCCGGACAATAATAAGCGCCTGGCAATGATGGCCTTTTTGAAGTCAGACCTTCCACGCTCTTTTACTTCCGGGCTTTCAGAACTTTCATAGCCCTGATTCAGTACCCAGCTGAACATTCCCAGTGTTTTTCCAAGATCAATAAATGACGATCCCTCCGGAGATCCCAGTTTCGTCCACTGCGCCTGATCTTGCTCTTTTAGTGACTGAGTAAGGCCCTCAAAATTAATTGAGAGTAATCCGGCAATAAGAAGAAAAGATCCGATTAAAATGAATAACATATCATTGTCCTCTGATTTCTTTCATGCTTGCTTACACCAGACACGCTGCCGCCCATCCTTATATACGCAGACAGGAATAGCGTGGCTTTATCATTCGGGATTGTTAGCGGGGAGGGCGGTTGTTCTCGGTCGTTCTGACTGTGTTGTATTAACGATATAGCGGCATCCCTGCTGTGGTTCGAGAGTACTGAAGTTCAGGCTTTGATTCAATAATTGATAGAGATGGTACAAGTGGCAACAGACGACAGGGAGCGCTCTGTCTGGCGCTTAGGTTGGTTCAAGTGCTACTCAACGGAGCCGAGCATTGGCATAGAATAGATTACAGAAACCACTACGCGCAGCGGCAATATCTGAGTCGCTGATGACCGCACACCTTCACACAAGCCGCCAAAACATTAATCCACCAGATTAATACCCAGACTCTCCAGCAGATTTAACGCCTCATAGCGACTGAAGGTCGCATTGCTCAGATTATTATCCAGCACATCGATATTAAAATTAACCGATTCACTCAGGTCTGCACCGCTTAAATTGGTGCGGCCAAACAGGCTGTGGGTAAAGTCGCAGTAGGTGAGGTGGGCGTTGTTCAGCTGGGTTTCGCGCAGGTCAACATCGTGTGCTTTGCACTCTTCCATAACCACTTCATGCAGGTTCAGTCCGAGGAAGGAGGAGTCGTTCAGTATGCACTGGTAAAACTTCAGTTCAGGGTGAAACTGGTAGTTGGACCATTGGGCACGGGTCCAGTCGATACCAACCATTTTGCACTCGCGGAAGGTTGTTTCGGCAAAACGGCTTTGCGGAATTTTAATCAGGCTCAGATTGCAGCGGGTAAAGCGGCAGTTAATAAACTTACAGCCTTTAAATACGCTGTGCGATAAGTCGCAGTCGCTGAATTCACATTCTTCAAACTCGGTATTGTCGATCTGGTTGTCGGTGATATCGAGTTTAGTGAAGTGTTCTTCAAAATACTGGCTGGCGCTGGTCAGGCTGATCACGGCACTCTCCGCTGCAATTTCTTAAGATGGTAAAGCAGAAGCAGAGCGTCTGCACGGTTGCGGTTATGAATACCCTGTTGCAGCCAGGGTAACGGTTATTCTGCATTTTGTGCTTGTTACCGCCGTGAATATCAGAGCAAGTCCTGTCATTGACGGGGATCATTCAGTTCAACCAGCAGCCAGGCAACGTAGGCAATAAAGGTGGTCGGAAAATACAGAATACGTGAATACCAGTAACCTGCGTCTTCACCTAAAAAAGTGTATACCGGCACGACGGTCAGCATAGCGGTAACAAAGGCAATATAAATAAAGCGTGGTGCATGCCAGCGCAGGTTGGTGAAAGGGTATTTATTGTAGCTAAAAGTCCAGCGCGCCCACAGTCGTGAGCTGGCATAAACAAAGACCCCGAAGGCCAGCAACCAGAGCCAGTCGCTGGCACCGAGTTCACTGAGCTGGCAATCGGGCAGGCAGCTGAACATTAAAAGAACTCGCGCAGGGAATTCTGGTAAGTCTGCGCTAACACCTCTTCAACACTCAGGCCTTTGACGCCGGCAATTTTTTCGGCAATAAAAGGCAGATATTTCGGAGCATTTTCCATTCCGCGGAACGGAATCGGCGTGAGGAAAGGTGCGTCGGTTTCCAGCAATAAATTGCTCAGTGGTGTGGCGGCAACCACTGCGCGTACATTGTCGGCTTTATTAAAGGTAACAATGCCGTTAATGCCGAGGCAAAAGCCCAGTTCTACGGCCAGCTGTGCCAGTTCCATGCCGGAGGTAAAGCTGTGCACCACACCTTTGCGTTTCATCTGCGGGGCGTATTCACGCAGAATGGCCATGGTGTCTTCGTCGGCTTCGCGGGTATGAATAACAACGGGTAATCCGCATTCCACCGCCAGTTGCAGCTGGCGGGAAAATACCTGACGCTGCACTGTACGGTCACAGTGGTCGTAATAATAATCGAGACCAATTTCGCCGACGGCGACCACTTTTTCGTGGATGGCATGGGTGCGGATATAGCCTTCGGCGGCGTCATCAAACAGCGCGGCTTCGTGCGGGTGTACACCCAGTGTGGCGTACAGGTCAGCGTGAGCTTCGGCCAGCGCCAGTGCCTTGGGCATATTGTCCGGCTCAACACTGATGGTCATAAAGCGTTCCACGCCAATGGCGCGGGCGGCACTGAGAATATCGTCGGCACTGCCTTCTTTCAGATAATCGAGGTGAAAGTGGGTTTCGATAATGGGCAGGCCGTAGGCCGGAATATCACGACGCTTTTTACTCATAATGGTTCTTTCTGATCTCAGCGGTAGCAGACAGGGCGGCGCAGAATTATAACGCGCTTAAGCGCTGATTTCTGCAGCGGCCCGTTTTTGTCCGTATTCAGGGTTTTATATGTTGCTGCCAGTGTTGATAGAGCGCAGCAATGTCTGCGGAACAGAGCAGCTCCATACAGGCGCTGAGTTGTTCATCCGGCCAGTGCCACCAGGCCATTTCCTGCAACAGGGCAATATGCTCGTCACTGAAGCGCGAGCGGATAACCCGCGCCGGGTTAGAGCCGACAACGGCATAGGCCGGAACGTCGCGGGTAACCACCGCCCGGCTGGCAATAATGGCGCCGTTGCCGACGGTAATGCCCGGCATAATCATGGCTTCTGAGCCGATCCATACATCATGGCCGATGCAGGTGTCGCCAGCGCAGCTGAAGCCATCTTTACTGGCAGCAAAGGCTGGGTGCTGCTGGTAGAAAAAGGGGAAGGTGCTGATCCAGTCACTGCGGTGCCCCTGATTACCCGCCATCATAAAAACGGCGCCGGAACCAATAGAGCAATAATTACCGATAATGAGTTTATCAACATCGTCGCGGTCGGGTGCCAGGTAGCGGGCGCAGTCATCAAAACTGTGGCCATGGTAATAACCGGAATAATAACTGTGGCGGCCAACAATAATATTGGGGTTGGTTATCTGTTCGCTCAGGGGTTTACCGGCAAAGGGGGAGTCGAAATAATTTCCGGTCATGGGGTTGTACCTGATCTGTCATCAGACCGCATGATAAAACCTTTTGGCGAGGGGCTCACGGTTTAGTGTGTTTCAGGTCTGTTGCCATTGCAGCAGACCTGAAAAGACAGGCACGGAGGCGCCGTCAGTTGAATAAACGACGCAGCTGTTCGCCGATAGCGGCTTTGGCGTTGTTCATTAATGGTGAGCCGTGGGCGGCGAGCAGATGGTCAAAATCCAGATTCATCAGGCGGTTAAAATCTGCTTCCAGAGTCTGGCCTTTCGGTGTTACGCGTTTCAGCCACGGCTTGCCGATATTCAGCCCCGGTTTAAAACCCATAACGCGCAATGCCAGACGGCTGAACAGGCTGGTGTAATTCCAGTTATCCAGATATTGCAGTGAATCGGTGGTCAGCAGGCATTTGTGCTTGGTCAGCAGTAAAGCCGCTTCCGGGTATTTGGCGTTATCAAAGATAAACAGCTCAGCGTGCGGGAAAGGCATGGCCAGACCGGTTTTCAGATGCACGTTTGCGCGTGGGGTTTTGTAGGTGCTTTGGCCAGGCTGGCACCAGAAACGCGCCTGATATTTATCGACGTAGTACTGATCATCCAGTCCATGAAAATCGCCGAGGCGGAACACATGGGTTACGCGGCCAAGTTTTTCCAGTTTGCGTTCTTCCGTCTCGTTCAGCCGAACCGGGTTGATCAGGGTCAGCTCGTGGCGATTACGGATGATCACCATATTACGGTTCATGCTCATGCCCGGGCCAACGCGGATGCTGCCCTGCACCCAGAAAATATCCCAGAAGAGTTGTTCGATTTTACCGTGTGGATAAGCCGGGGCGTAGCTCTGGCTTTGCGCCGCCGCTGCGGGCGACAGCTCTGAATTCAGTATGGCAGTCATGGCGTTCTTCCTGCGTTTATAGGTATGCGTGTGAAAATGGTCGGCACAGACAACGGCCGCAGAGAGATATTAACGGGAATTAACGGCAAAACATTACGCAATGTGACAATTTTTGTCACATCGAGCTGAAAGTGTGACGAATTTTGTCAGGATGCTGGGCTCAGCAGGTCAGGATGAGAATCTGTGTTGGTTTTTGTCCTGTCAGGACACGACGGACATCAATCCGGAATGTGACAGAAGAGCCCAGAAAAAGAGCCCAGAAAAGAGCTCAGAAAAATGAGCCGGGAAAATAGCAACGCAAGAAAAATAAACAGAGGAGGCAAGACAGGCGGTAGTCAAAACTGCAGTACGGATGCCAGAAAGCGCAGGCGGTTGCGCTGCGCTTTGCCGTTGGGCAGTAAATTACTGTCCGGCTTTTTTCCCGCTCATGGGTGCGTAGACCGCCTGAATAGCCTGCATATCGGCGTCGATGTCGCCTGTGGTGTGGAACACGCCGGCAATGCCGCCGGTTTTGTTCGGATAGTCGAGAAATCCCATCAGCACCGGCACGCCGGCATTATGGGCAATATGATAAAAGCCGGTTTTCCAGTAGGTTACTTTGGCGCGCGTACCTTCCGGCGGTACGATCAGGAACAGCTGCTCGTTGCTGCTAATAGCATCAACCGAAGCCTGCACCATGTTGTTGGCTTTGGAGCGGTCAACGGGAATGCCACCCATCCACATCATCAGGCCGCGGAATGGCGGTTTGAAAATCTGCTCTTTACCCATCCAGTAAATTTTCACGCGGAAGACAAAAGCGATCATCAGCATAAAGGGCAGATCCCAGTTGCTGGTGTGCGGCGCAGCGATCATCACGCATTTTTTTAAATCCGGCGGGATATGGCCCACGCTTTTCCAGCCGGCGAGCTTCAGAAAAGCAATGGAACCCCAGCGCAGCAGGGTTTTCAGAATGGGGGTATCGAACATGGTACGGTGCATAACAGGCCCTAGTAAAAGGGCAGGCGTACGGACGATGCCGGATAAGACAGCAGGTCCGGAGACTCCGGCCCCGATCAGTGAGGCGCAGATCATAGCGGATTTGTTGAGGGCCGACACTGAGATAAATCAGCCTGTCTGGCCCCTCACACCCGGCGAGGTCGCCCGTTCAGAGCGCAGGTGGTTCTGCGCCCTGATGGTGACGGGTGTTTTCGCCAGGGGTGATAAACAGCAGGCGGGTAGCTTCAGAAGTGGTTGCGGTATGCCAGATGCCTTGCGGAATCAGTACATAGTCTCCGGCGGTTGCCAGCGCTACCTGCTGCTGACCGTCGCCGGTCAGCAGGGTGAAGGTGGCACTGCCGCTCAGCAGTATCACGGTTTCATCGCCGGCCGGATGAATCTCCCAGCTGTTCCAGGGACCGGAAAACTCATACTGAGCAACCAGTGAGCACTGCCGGAACTGATTAAAATCGCGGTCGAGGGCGGCGTACATGCCCTCGTTAACCGCGACCCGGCTGGCACGCTGCTGGCCATCCAGCACAACGAATTCATCGGCAATCTGTGCTTTGCGGATGTCCATAAGGTTTGTCCTCAGCTGTTCTGTGCTTCCATATACATCAGCTCCCAGGTGTGGCCATCCGGATCTTCAAAGGACAGGCCGTACATGGGTCCCTGATCCTGGCCGGGCCGGGAAATACGTCCGCCATTGTCTTCGGCCGCCTGGCCGATGGTATCGACTTCGGTGCGGCTGCTGCAGCTCAGGCACAGCAACACTTCGCTGCTGGTATGGGCATCGCACAGACTCTTGGAAGTGAACTGCGAATAGAATTCCGGCTTCAGCAGCATGGCGAAAATGTTGTCGGCAATGACGACGCAGATGGCCACTTCATTGCTGTACTGCTCGTTAATGCTGAAGCCCAGTGCGGTAAAAAACTGGCGCGAACGCTGGATGTCGCTGACGGAGAGATTCACAAAAATCTGACGGCTCATGGCGCTTCTCTTGTTCTTGTTATGGATGAGAACGCTATTGTTAGCAGATTTTTGCGCCAGAAAAAATCCACAACCGGAATCGTTTTTCTGGCTGGCGGCCGCTGCCGTGCAGAACGGCCGCCGGGAGTGGCTTACGCCAGGGCTTTGGCGCTGGCTGTTAAACGCATGGCCTGATCGGCGGCGTTAGCCAGTTCTTGCCCTTTAATCACAAAATGGCGGGCATAGTAGTTTTTATGCTCGTCGTGCTCGTGGAAGTTGTGCGGGGTCAGTACCGCGGTAAGCACCGGTACTTCGGTTTCCAGTTGCACCTGCATCAGGCCATTACAGACGGCGGCGGCAACGAAGTCGTGGCGGTAAATACCACCGTCGACCACCAGAGCGCTGGCGGCAATGGCGCTGTAGCGCCCGCTCTTGGCCAGCAGTTTGGCCTGCAGGGGAATTTCGTAGGCGCCGGGAGCGGCAATCACATCAATATTGCTGATGTCGTAACCACGGCTGGCGAGTTCGTCTTTAAAACCATCCAGACACTTGAGCACGATGTCGGTGTGCCAGGAAGCGTGAATAAAGGCGATGCGTTGTTGCTGAGGATTAAAAGTGTTGTTCATTGGCTCTGATTCTTCTTTAAATGCTGATTAGAATCAGGGCGAACGGGCAGACAAAAGCACTGACAGAGGCGGGCCTCTGTGCTGTCTGACACGCTCTCTCTTATCCGGACTATACCGTCGGCTCCGGAGTTACACCGGATCTGCTGACCTTACTGGCAGTTAAACCGCCGGCAAGCGCTCGCGGGCTTCAGCGCAATAAACGCTGTTACCGCCGGTGGGGAATTTCACCCCGCCCCGAGAACGATGCGCTCTCAGCAGGCTGAGACCGCGGCGGCAATATAGGGAGTTTGGCGGGAAGAGTCAAAGGCAGCGGGCGCAACGCATTGTTGCGCCCGTGCGGCTTTTGATTTGTCTGAGCGTGCATCAGCTCAGGGCTTCGTCCGGCAGCAGATCCTGCAGCTGTTCGATACCTTCGACCACATCATCAGGCTGATGGAAGTAGGCCACGTGGTACATGGCTTCACCTTCCTGCACCAGCGGGATATTGGTTTTGCCAATAATAATACCTTCGTAACGCGAGCGGACTTCGTCCAGCACAGTGCCGTACGGGTCGCGGATGGTGGCGAGTAATTCCTGCTTCTGTACGCGGTCACCGAGTTCTTTATGGTGCTGCACAAAGCCGCTGTCGGTAGCGCGTTCCCAGGCACTGGTACGCGCCGTGACCGGCTCCAGCACATGGGATTTTTTCGCCCGGCTGCGCGGCAGCATACCGAGGTGGCGCATCACGTTAATGGTGCCGCGTTCACCGGCACGGATGCACAGCTCGTCGTAGCGAAGGGCTTCGCCGGCTTCGTACAGCAGAATACGCACGCCGTGGTCGGCGGCGGCTTCACGCAGCGAGCCATCGCGCAGGTTGGAATTCAGCAGTACCGGAACACCAAAGGCGCTGGCCATGGCAGCGGTTTCTTCGTCGTCGAGGTTGGCGCGGATCTGCGGCAGGTTAGAGCGGTGGATAGCGCCGGTATGAAAGTCGATGCCGTAATCGCATTTACTGACGATTTCTTCGAGAAACATGTTCGCCATGCGCGCCGCCAGCGAGCCTTTTTTACTACCGGGAAAAGAGCGGTTTAAATCGCGGCGGTCGGGCAGATAACGGCTGTGGTTGATCACGCCATAAACATTGACGATCGGCACCGCAATTAACGTACCGCGCAGGCTGTTGAGTTTGCGTGAATTAATCAGACGCTGAATGATCTCGATGCCATTCAGCTCGTCGCCGTGAATGGCGGCACTGATAAATAAAGTGGGGCCGGGGCGTTTACCTCGTTTAACAAAGACCGGCATGGAGACGGAATTGTCGGTGTATAAACGCCCGACCGGTAATTCGATTTTCTGGCTTTCGCCGGGAGCGATGCTGATCCCGGCAATTTCAATACTACGCTTTGGCATGCTTTCCCTGATCGTTATGTATTAATTCAGTCCGCGCATTAACCCTGACCGCGGGTTTTGGTGCTGGTGCGGGCTGATTTTTCCAGAAACTGGAACACCATGCCGGCAACGTCTTTACCGGTGGCGGTTTCAATGCCTTCGAGGCCGGGAGAGGAGTTTACTTCCATCACCACCGGACCATTGTTGGAGCGCAGAATATCCACACCGCACATATTCAGGCCCATGGCTTTGGCGGCGTCGATGGCGGTTTTACGTTCAGCCGCTGATAAACGTACGATTTCGGCACTGCCGCCACGGTGCAGGTTGGAGCGGAATTCACCTTCGGCCGCCTGACGTTTCATCGCCGCAACAACTTTACCGCCGACCACTAAACAGCGGATATCGGCACCGCCGGCTTCCTTAATAAATTCCTGCACCAGAATGTTGGCGTTCAGACCCATAAAGGCTTCGATGATGCTTTCGGCGGCTTTTTTGGTATCGGCCAGTACCACGCCAATGCCCTGGGTGCCTTCCAGCAGTTTGATCACCAGCGGCGCGCCGCCGACGTTTTTGATCAGGTCTTCAACGTTATCCGGACGATGGGCAAAACCGGTACGCGGCAGGCCAATACCTTTACGTGACAGCAATTGCAGCGAACGCAGTTTATCGCGCGAGCGGCTGATGGCGACGGATTCGTTAATGGAATAGGTGCCCATCATTTCAAACTGACGCACCACCGCCGTACCGTAGAAAGTAACGGAGGCGCCGATACGCGGAATCACCGCATCGTACTGCGGCAGGGCGTCACCTTTGTAACGCACCGTCGGCTTGTTACTGGTGATATCCATATAGCAGTGCAGGGTGTCGATAATATCGACCTCATGCCCACGTTGCTCCCCCGCTTCTTTCAGACGACGGGTCGAATAAAGATTAGGATTACGGGAAAGAATGGCGATACGCATAGCGGCTTCCGGAAGCTGAAAATAAAGCGCTTAGTCTGCGCTGACGGATGGCAAATGTCATCATAGGCAGAAAAAGATAGTTACAGACAGGGCAGAGACCATTGTTGTCCCACAGCCTGGAGTGTCACTCCATAATTGACGACTGTTTTTCAACCTGAAACGCCTTTCCGGGGCAAGCCCCTGGCCCCCTGCAAGGAGAGGTATCTCCTTACGATCCTCTCTTTTCGGCGCGTCCGGCTTTATCCAGCCAACTGCAATGATTATGCGGCACGCAAAACAATTCGCCCCGGAACGACGCTTTAAAACACCAAGCATTTGTATCGTTCCGGGGCAGGG
>NZ_DDCJ01000061.1:0-174 GCF_002335285.1 Thalassolituus sp. UBA2009 | reverse complement strand
GATCGCCGGTTTAAGCAATCCGCTCAGCCGTATTCTAGAAGAAACAGCGTTTGAGACATGAAATGTCAGTTCAGCTGCTTGCTCTGAAAAGCAGCAGCGCGGAGACGGTTTTCTGCGCCTCTGGGGCCGCCGCAGAAACCGCAGATATGCCTGGTCTGTCCGCAGGGATGCGGA
>NZ_DDCJ01000145.1:1924-4252 GCF_002335285.1 Thalassolituus sp. UBA2009 | reverse complement strand
GCGCGACGCTCAGCGTCAGGCCGCCCAGGCAGAGCAGGCGGCGACGCGTAAAAGTCTGGTTGGTTCCGGCGACCGCTCAGAGCGTATCCGCACCTATAACTATCCGCAGGGCCGGGTTACCGATCACCGCATCAACCTGACGCTGTATAAGCTCGACGAAATTGTGCAGGGCGATCTGACGCCGGTGATTGAGCCGTTAATCCGCGAGCATCAGGCCAATCTGCTGGCTGAGATGGCAGGCGGCTGATGATCTCTGATCCGGCATCCGTGCTGAGCATTGAAGCCTGGTTAGCAAAGGCGCGGACGCAGCTGGAAGCCGGCTCCGACAGCGCCCGGCTGGATGCCGAATTGCTGCTGGCCCACGTGTTGCAGCAGAGCCGTACCTGGCTTTACACCTGGTCTGACCGGCCATTAAGCGCAGAACAGCAGCAGGCGGCGGAGGCTTTGCTGGCGCGGCGTCTGGCCGGAGAGCCGGTGGCCTATCTGCTGGGTGAGCGCGATTTCTGGTCGCTTAATCTGAATGTGAACCCTTCAACCTTAATTCCCCGCGCTGACACCGAAACTCTGGTGGAATGGGCACTGGAATTACCTTTGCCGGCCAACAGCCGGGTGCTCGATTTGGGTACAGGCACCGGCGCGATTGCTTTGGCACTGGCGTCGGAGCAGCCTTCCTGGCAGGTATCCGGCGTTGATTTTAATGCCGATGCGGTGGCGCTGGCGCAGAGCAACGCCGTCCGCAATCAGCTTGCACGCGTTAGTTTCATGCAGTCGGACTGGTACAGCGCGGTCAGTGGTGATTTCGATCTGATCGTCAGCAATCCTCCCTATATCGATGAGCAGGATGAACATCTGGCGCAGGGCGATGTGCGCTTTGAACCACGCTCAGCACTGGTGGCTGATAACCATGGCCTGAGTGATCTGGCGCTGATTATTGACCGTGCGCCGGATTTTCTGCGCGCCAATGGCTGGTTATTGCTGGAGCACGGTTATCAGCAGGCGGATGCGGTGTGTGAGTTATTGCGCGCACGTGGTTTTGCTGAGGTAAGCAATCGCCGCGACCTTGGTGGGCAGCCGCGCATCAGTGGTGGCTGCTGGCCGCAGCAGGTGTTGGGATAAATGATGAACGATCAGCAGTTACTGCGTTACTCGCGCCATCTTCTGTTACCGCAGCTGGATATTGACGGGCAGCAGGCGCTGCTCGATGCCCATGTGATGATTATCGGCCTCGGTGGTCTTGGCTGCCCGGTGCTGCAATATCTGGCGGCCAGCGGTGTTGGCCGCCTCAGTCTGGTCGACGATGACCGTGTTGAGCTGTCGAATCTGCAGCGTCAGACCGCCCATGGCAGTGCTGATATTGGCCTGCTGAAAGTGGAATCCGCCGCCGCCGAAGTGCAGCGGTTAAATCCGGATGTGCAGGTGGTCACTCACGCTCTGCGTGCCGATGCTGACTGGCTGATGGCGCAACTGTCCGCCGCGGGTGACGCGCAGGAAGACCGGGTGAAAGTGGATCTGGTCATCGACTGCAGTGATAACAGTAACGTGCGCTATGCGTTGAATCGCGCCTGTATTGCGCACTCTGTACCCTGGGTTTCGGGCGCGGCGGTTGGGCTGAATGGTCAGATCACGCTGTTTGACCCGCGTCAGGCGGATGCTTCCTGTTACCGCTGCCTGTACCCCAGTCTGGATAATCAGCAGCTCAGCTGTGCCGAAAACGGCGTGTTGTCACCGCTGGTGGGGGTTATTGGCGCCATGCAGGCACTGGAAGCACTGAAAGTGTTGGCGGGCATCGGCGAAAGCCTGAGTGGCCGTTTGCTGACCTTCGATGCTCTACAGGGCGAGTGGCGGCGCTGGGGCATCAGCCGCAATCCTTCCTGTTCTGACTGCCATAACTGACGCTTCCTTCCGACAAATCTGTCACCCGGTGTTTTTTGTCTTGCTTTCTGCGCTGGTCGCTATTTGAAGCAGCGGTTGAAATTCTCTGTGAATTCAATCGCTTTGCGCTATTAATTCTACTTTATGCTTATGTAGTAATATTTGGCCTCTGTTTTGCTCCTTATCTGTCACTTCGACAATAACAAGCGTGAGGCAGACTATGGCCAGAGTGATCGTATTGGGCGCCGGTACCGGTGGTATGGCAGGTGCGTATGAAATCCGCGAAATCCTGAATAAAGAACACCGGGTTACGGTTATCAACGAACGTGAAGACTTTCAGTTTGTTCCTTCGAACCCCTGGATTGCGGTTGGCTGGCGCGAACGCCCGGAAATCAGTTTTCCTATCCGCCCTCATCTGGAGAAAAAAGGCATTGAATTCATCGCTTCGGCGGTGGT
>NZ_DDCJ01000145.1:0-1676 GCF_002335285.1 Thalassolituus sp. UBA2009 | reverse complement strand
GCCTATGACTATCTGGTGATCTGCACTGGCCCGAAACTGAATTTTGCCGCGGTTGAGGGCGCTGGCCCACATGGCGGTTTTACCCAATCGGTATGTTCGCTGGATCATGCCGAAACCTGCTATGACAATGTTAAAGCCATGATCGCCGAACCGGGCCCGGCGATTGTCGGTGCCATGCCGGGCGCTTCCTGTTTTGGGCCGGCTTATGAGTACGCCTTTATTCTTGATAAAGAACTGCGTAACAAAAAAGTCCGTGACCGTATTCCTATGACCTATGTGACCAGTGAGCCTTACATTGGCCATCTGGGGTTAGGCGGTGTGGGGGATTCCAAATCGATGCTGGAAAGCGAGTTGCGTAACCGTCATATCAAATGGATTACCAACGCCAAGGTCACCCGCGTGGCCGACGGCATGATGTATGTCGATGAAATGAATGACGATGGTTCGCTGAAAAAACAGCATGAGCTGCCGTTTAAGCACTCCATGATGTTGCCGTCCTTTGCCGGGGTTGACCCGGTGGCTGCGGTGGAGGGGCTGGTGAATCCGAAAGGCTTTGTCATTATCGACGAGTTCCAGCGTAACCCGACCTTTAAAAATATTTTCTCGGCGGGTGTGTGTGTTGCCATTCCTCCTGTAGAGGAAACGCCGGTTCCGACCGGTACGCCGAAAACCGGCTATATGATCGAATCCATGATGACTGCGATTGCGCATAATCTGGCAGCTGACCTGGATGGCAAAGGTGAAGCTAATGCCCGCGGGACCTGGAATGCAATCTGTCTGGCGGATATGGGAGACACGGGCGCGGCCTTTGTTGCCATTCCGCAGATTCCGCCACGCAATGTCACCTGGTTCAAAAAAGGTAAGTGGGTGCATCTGGCGAAAATTGCTTTCGAAAAATACTTTATCCGCAAGATGAAAACCGGTTCCAGTGAACCGATTTATGAAAAATACACATTAAAAGCACTGGGTATCAACCGTCTAAAGGATGAGTAATGACAGATATAGCCGGAGTTAAATTCACAAATGCTTTTTATTACAGGTAAATATTAAAGGATGATTTACTAAACGCCCCATTTTTAACGTGGGGCGTTAACACAAATAAATTTTATCGTGTATATCCAAAAGTATAGTTTTTAATAGGTTACTTCAATCCAAGAAAATATTACTTATATTAATATCGTCTGATATTCCTGGTGCCGTTGATTTTTGTGGGGCGATAGATCATGCTGCGCTTTATATCAAGGATGTCGAACGAGAATCAGGTTATGGATACAGCAGTGCTGCACCCCAATGCTCAGATAACTTTTATGCCGGAAAACAATTCATCTGAGCAACAGTATTCATATCACCCTTCGCTATTAGCTTCTCTTAATCAGCAATTACGCACGTCATTAAAAACGCCAGCGAAAATTTCTGCAGAAGAATGGCCTGAACGTATAACAAATGTATTTTCTGAAAGTGTCTGTCAGGTAATTAATGATTCTCCGGCTCTGCCGGTATTTCAGCAATGTTTTCAGGAGCTTACGGGATTTTATTGCTCGCTGGATATTCCCGCTCCTTTACGTCAGCGTCAATTTATTAATAAAAATGGCTTAGTGATGTCGCCGGATTATGCCATCCGTACAGTACTGGACAGTGTCCGTGTCAGTACTTTCTGGCAGGCGCTCAGTAACATT
>NZ_DDCJ01000056.1:2086-22279 GCF_002335285.1 Thalassolituus sp. UBA2009 | reverse complement strand
CCGTTTTATCGGGGCAAGATCACGGAAGGGTGTCATTATTCTATCCGGTGTGTGCTTAGATTTTTCACTGGCTGACGACTGCGGATGTTACTGTATTTCTGGCCGACATAAATAAAAAAAAACCGCCGACTCTTATCAAGTGGGCGGTTTTTATTGCAGAGCCGGTAAGTCAGCGCTTACAGCGCCTTAATTTTCTCGATCTGCTCTTTGAGCTTAACAATGTCGCGCTCAAAGCCTGCGGCTTTTTCTTTCTCTTTTTCCAGAACCGCAGCCGGTGCTTTTTCGGTAAAGCCCGGGTTAGCGAGTTTGTTGGTTACGCGCTCCAGTTCTTTTTCCAGCTTTTCGATGGATTTGCCTAAGCGGGTGACTTCGGCGTCTTTATCGATAAAGCCGGCCATCGGAATCAGCACTTCCATATCGCCAACCAGCTGGGTGACCGACATTGGCTCTTCGTCGCCGTCGTTCAGCCAGGTGAGTTTTTCCAGCTTGGCCAGTTTCATCAGGAAGGTCTGGTTTTCTTCTGCGCGGCGGAAGTCTTCGTCGTCGCCATTTTTAAACAGAAGCTCCAGTTCTTTACCCGGTGCAATATTCATTTCTGCACGGATATTACGCACGGCGGTGATCACACCCTGCAGCCATTCGATATCGGCTTCGGCCTGGGCATCAATAAAGGCGTCCCGTGCCTGCGGATATTGCGCCAGCATGATGGTGTCACCGGTTTTGCCGGCCAGATCTTTTACCTGATGCCAGATCGATTCCGTAATAAACGGAATAATCGGGTGCGCCAGGCGCAAGGTGGCTTCCAGTACGCGTACCAGAGTGCCACGGGTGCCGCGCTTGGCTTCTTCTGGCGCGTTGGCATCCCACAGCACCGGCTTGGACAGTTCCAGATACCAGTCGCAGTATTCGTTCCAGATAAATTCGTACAGCGCCTGTGCGGCCATATCGAAACGATACTGGTCCATATGGCGGGTTACTTCTTTTTCGGCATTCTGCAGGCGCGAAATAATCCAGCGGTCGGCCAGTGACAATACGGCTGGTTCGCCATTGGCACCACAGGCAACTTTCATCTCGTCAGTAATGGCGATATTGGTGCCGGCTGCGGCAGCGTTTTCCACGGCTTCTTCGCCCGCCACGCTGAGCATCACGTAGCGCGATGCGTTCCATAATTTATTACAGAAATTACGGTAACCTTCGAGGCGCTTCATATCCCAGTTAATATCACGGCCGGTTGAGGCCATGGCAGCGAGGGTAAAGCGCAAAGCATCGGTGCCGTGCGGGGCAATACCTTCAGGGAATTCTTTTTTGGTGCGCTTGCCGATTTTTTCCGCCAGCTGCGGCTGCATCATATTGCCGGTGCGTTTTTCCAGCAGTTCATCCAGCGAAATTCCGTCGATCATATCCAGCGGGTCGAGTACGTTGCCCTTGGATTTCGACATTTTCTGGCCGACTTCGTCACGGATTAAACCGGTAACGTACACGGTTTTAAACGGCACCTGCGGTTTGCCATCTTCGTCTTTGCAGAAATGCATGGTCATCATGATCATGCGCGCTACCCAGAAGAAAATAATATCGAAACCGGTGACCAGTACGTCGGTCGGATGGAAATCGGCCATACGCTTGGCCACTTCCGGATCGTCCAGATTTGGCCAGCCCAGCGTACCGAAAGTCCACAGGGCAGAGGAGAACCAGGTGTCGAGTACGTCGTTGTCCTGACGCAGTTCGACGTCGTCAGTCAGATGATTCTGCGCGCGTACTTCGGCCTCGTCGTGGGCAACGTAGACGTTACCTTCTTCGTCGTACCAGGCCGGAATGCGGTGACCCCACCACAGCTGACGGGAAATACACCAGTCCTGAATATCGCGCATCCAGCTGAAGTACATATTTTCGTAAGACTTGGGCACAAACTGAATGTCGCCGTTTTCGACGGCTTCAATCGCCGGCTTGGCCAGGGTTTTGGCATCCACATACCACTGGTCGGTGAGCATTGGTTCAATCACCACGCCGCCACGGTCGCCGTAAGGTACGGTTAAATCGTGGTCTTTAATTTCCTGCAACAGGCCTGCGGCCTCAAAATCGGCAACAATGGCTTTACGCGCCGCAAAGCGCTCCATGCCACGGTATTTTTCCGGGATGCTGGCGTCGATGTCGTTATTCACGCTGCCGTCGGTATTAAATACCTGCGCGGTTTCGCGCACGTCGGCATTAAAGGTGAAAATATTAATCATCGGCAGGCCGCAGCGCTTGCCCACTTCGTAGTCGTTAAAATCGTGCGCCGGGGTTACTTTTACCGCACCGGTGCCTTTTTCCATATCGGCGTGCTCGTCGCCCACGATCGGAATGCGGCGGCCCACCAATGGCAGAATAATGTCTTTGCCGATTAAATCTTTATAACGCGGATCTTCCGGGTTAACCGCCACACCGGTATCACCGAGCATGGTTTCCGGACGGGTGGTGGCCACTACGATGTAGTCGTTGCCTTCTGCGGTTTTCAGGCCATCCGCCAGCGGATAACGCAGGTGCCACATAAAGCCTTTGGATTCTTTATTTTCCACTTCCAGGTCAGAAATGGCGGTATGCAG
The DNA here is from genome assembly GCF_002335285.1 of Thalassolituus sp. UBA2009. NCBI lineage: Bacteria > Pseudomonadati > Pseudomonadota > Gammaproteobacteria > Oceanospirillales > Oceanospirillaceae > Thalassolituus > Thalassolituus sp. UBA2009. Next base: position 19,697 of record NZ_DDCJ01000056.1, on the reverse strand, counting down.
TTTCGGGTCCCAGTTGACCAGGCGCTTGCCACGGTAAATCAGGCCGTCTTTGTGCAGGCGGATAAACACTTCCTGTACGGCTTTGTAGAAACCGTCATCCATGGTGAAGCGTTCGGTGTCCCAGTCGACCGAGTTACCCAGACGACGCATCTGGCCGGTAATGGTACCGCCGGATTGTTCTTTCCATTCCCAGACTTTTTCGAGGAATTTTTCACGGCCTAATTCGTGACGGTCAGGCTGGCCTTCGGCGGCCAGTTTGCGCTCAACCACCATTTGCGTGGCGATACCGGCGTGGTCGGTACCTACCTGCCACAGGGCTTTTTTACCCTGCATACGCTTGTAGCGGGTGAGGGCATCCTGAATGGTGTGCTGGAAGGCGTGACCCATGTGCAGCGAGCCGGTGACGTTCGGCGGCGGGATCATGATGGAGTAACCTTCGCCGGTCAGTCCGTCCTGATAAGGCTTGAAGTAGCCTTTTTCTTCCCACTCTTGGTACCAGGTTTGTTCAAGGGCGCTGGGCTTGTACGTTTTATCCATGGTTCGCTGCTGCTCGTCTCGTCGTTATCGCAGCCAGTCCCGGCGGGGCAGAGGCTGGCTGGTTTCGGGTTCAAAAAAATGGCGCCGATTATAACGGAAACTGCGGTTCAGGGGCAGGGTTTTGCAGCGTTTCGCTGTTTGTGAGGCGATTCCGGCGGCTGCCGGAACCGCCGTGGCGGGAAGGTCAGTGATTCAGCTTTTCGCGCAGCTTTTCACGCAGGCGTTCGGTCAGTTGCGGCAGCATTTCGGCAACCAGCTGGTCGATCAGGTGTTCTTTCTGCAGCGTGGTCAGTTGTTGCATATGTTGCTGCACGGCCTGTTCGCTGGCGCGCGCCTGCTTTTGCTCCATCACACGCTGCATGGTGCGGTGTGCCTCCTGAGCACTGTGCTGGGCGGCTTCGCGCTCCTGGGTCAGGCGATCAAGAATGGCCTGGGGCAGAAAGGGGTTAGCCGATACCCGTGCCGGAGCAGCACCAGTATTGCCCGATGTCTCTGTGGCCGGGGTCGTTACCGGTGCGGTTGTTTCTGTGCCGACCAGTGGCGCGGCAGATACCTGAGCTGGCCGGGCTGGCATATCGCCCTGCGGACGCTGAATCACCACGTCGGGTAATGGCTGTGCGCGCAATACCGGACGTGGGCTGGCGGCCTGAGGTTTGCCTTCTGCTGGCTTGTTCTGCGTTGCGTTGCTTTCTGCCGCTTTGGCTGCCGGTTGGTTTGCCGGGCGGCTGCTATCGGCTATTGGGCGCAGTGGCACTGCGGTTGGTTTGGCCGATACGGCTTTTAATACCGGAATGTCATTCTCGCTGAACAGTTCGTCCAGCAGCGGAATGTCATCGGTCGGGTCCAGTGTCGGGATGCTGCGGCTGTGGTCTACCTGATCGCTGGCGGCATCATCGAGTACACGTTGCAGGTTTTCCAGTTCACGCAGCAGATTGCCGGGTTCGTCCTGGTCGTTACGTTGGTTCATTAACGCAATCTCATGTCGATATTGTTGATCGGGTAGCCCCGGTCTTTGAGGAATTTGTAGTGACTACGAGTGTAGTCCAGCACCTGATCTTCCTGTACTACGACGGCAATAAATCGCTGAAAGCGGCTGAAAAACGCCGGTAGCTGGCTGCTGAGATTCACCATCACATCATGATGATGGCCGGGATCGTTGTGCCAGCTGATGCTGACCGGGCAGTCGGCCGGAGCGTCGCTGGCGCTGAGCAGGGTGTGCGGCACAAAGGCATCGTCGCGGAATTGCCAGAGTTGCTCGTCAAGCTGGCGGGCGATGCTTTCATCATCGACCTGAATCAGTACGCGGTTACCCTTGCTGAAGGCTTTTTCCACCACGCGGCAGGCAAACAGCATCTGTTCGGCGCGGGTCTGGGCGGCGAGGATGTAAAAATCAACCTGGGTCATTGTGTTTCTGCCGTGCTGTCGGGGCTGTTATGAGCCGGTCCGCTATTGAGAGCGTTACCGGCTGTACGGTGTATATGGCTGGCTTTATAGCCGGCAAACAGCCAGCTCAGGTGCTGCTGCAGTGTGGCGCTGAATTCGAGCCGGAACAGGGTCAGCGGTGGCTCGGCAATGGCGGCGGCCACGGTTTTGCTCGGGTGGCAGATATGCCAGCAGCCAATCATGGCCTGCTGAATATGCAGCAGCAGTTCTACCGCTTCGGCTACTGAGATGCTGAGCCAGCGGCTGATTAATGTGGCAAAGCGCTGCAGCAGTGGCAGCAGGCCAAGCTTAAAGTTACGCGCTTCGTCTTCGGTCAGATTGCGTTCCAGTACGGTATGCAGAATGGCATTCAGACGGCAGAACAGGGGTTCCTCAGCCAGGGCCTGAGCGCAGACGATGGCAGCATCATCACCCGGCGGCAGTTGCTCGCCGTGTTCAATCAGCCGTTCCATCTGTTGGTGGTAAAGCGCCAGAAACAGGGCCTCTTTGCTGCGGAAATAGCGGTACAGGGCAGCTTTGGTGATGCCGACCCGCTGAGCAATATCGTGCAGGCTCACCTGTTCAAAGGGGGCTTCGGCAAAATAGCCGGCGGCGGCGTCCAGAATTTGCTGGCGGCGCAGGGCTTTTTGTTCCGGGCTTTTTGCCCGCTGGCGGATACAGGTCATGAGGTCGGGCTGGTCTGTGCCGGCTTGGGCCGGTCGGACAAGGGCTGCCATGTTGGTAACTGAGGCCAGAATGCTACCTCTGGCCTCAGGGCAAGGCAAATGCTGCTGTCAGGCTCTTTGCGCTGCGTCACACCGATTGTCCGAACTGATGCAGAACCACGTCGATGGTTACCTCCAGTTCGTTCAACGCTTCCAGGCGTTGCAGCGCTTCATTGCGCACTTTCCAGCGGTGTGGGGTCATCATCAGCAGGTCCATAATCTGCTGGTTGCTGGTCAGGCTGACACGGTATTTCAGGGTCTGCTCGCCTTTGCAGTCAAAGCCGTGTTCGGCCATGGCCGGACGCGGATCGAGGGCGGCGAGGTTTACTTCGTCGTAGATGATTTCGCGCAGTTCCACCAGATGATGCAGGCCGGTATTGAGCAGCACAATCTGCCCTTCTGGGCGCAGTGCGCGGGCAAAACCCTGCGGCATCAGGTTGGTAAACAGGCAGGTGATCAGATCCAGGCTGTGCGCCGTAAAGGGCAGCTGGCCGCCGGAGGCGACCAGCCAGTCGATCTGTTTACTGCGCCGTGCCGCACGGCGGACGGCGTCTTTGGAAATATCGACACCATATAAACAATGCGGCAGCTGATGATCGTCGAGCACTTCCTGCAGGCGCTGGGTGTAATAGCCTTCGCCACAGCCAACGTCGGCAATCTGCAGACCACCGTCGTGGTTCAGTGCCAGTTCCAGCACCCATTGATTGAGCATATCGGAAATCGGCCGGTAGACCTGGCTGTCGAGCAGGCGCTGGCGGGCGTCGACCATTTCCAGGGTGTCACCCGGCGCTTTCGATTTTTTATGCTGGGCCAGCAGCAGGTTGAGGTAGCCCTGACGGGCTTCATCATAGGTATGGCCGGCGCTGCAGCTCCAGCGCTTATCAGCGGCCTGCAGCTCCAGCCCGCATACCGGGCAGGCAATCACTTTGTTCACGCGTTGTCTCTCAGGCCAGCAGTAATTCGAGGATGCGTTCGTAGATCACGGTCAGGGTGTCGAGATCTTCGGCGACAATGTGCTCATCCAGTTTATGGATGGTGGCATTGCAGGGGCCGAGTTCCAGTACCTGGGCACCGGTTGGCGCAATAAAGCGGCCATCGGAGGTGCCGCCGGCGGTCGACAGTTCGGTGTCGCGACCGGTGACTTCTTTAATGGCCTGTACGCTGGCTTCGACCAATGGGCCGCGCGCAGTCAGGAAAGGCTCGCCACTCAGGTTCCAGTCGATGTCGTAGCTGAGGCCGTGTTTATCGAGAATGGCGTGGGTGCGTTCTTTCAGGATATCGGCGGTCAGTTCGGTGGAGAAGCGGAAGTTGAACACCACTTCCAGTTCGCCGGGAATAACGTTGGTGGCACCGGTACCGGCTTTGATATTGGAAATCTGGAAGCTGGTGGCCGGGAAGAATTCGTTGCCTTCGTCCCAGTGCTCTGCCGCCAGTTCAGCCAGTGCCGGGGCGGCAATGTGTACCGGGTTTTTCGCCAGGTGCGGGTAGGCCACATGGCCCTGAATACCGTGTACATGCAGCACGGCGCCCAGTGAGCCGCGGCGGCCGTTTTTCACCACATCGCCAACAGCGTTGGTGGAAGATGGCTCGCCGACGATGCACATATCGATCTTCTCGTTACGCGCTTCGAGGGTTTCCACCACTTTTACCGTGCCGTTTTTCGCCGGGCCTTCTTCGTCGGAGGTGATCAGAAAGGCGATGGAGCCTTTGTGATCTGGGTGTTTGCGCACGAAGTTTTCACAGGCAACCACCATGGCGGCCAGCGAGCCTTTCATATCGGCGGCACCACGGCCGTACAGCAGTCCATCGACAATGGTTGGCGTGAACGGCGGGTGGCTCCAGCGCCCCTCCGGGCCGGTAGGTACCACATCGGTATGGCCGGCGAAGCACACCAGCGGGCCCTCTGTGCCACGGCGTGACCAGAAGTTTTCCACCTCTTCAAAACGCAGTGCTTCGTTATTGAAACCGGCGGCGGCCAGACGCTCCATCATCAGGGCCTGACAGCCATCATCATCCGGGGTGACTGAGCGGCGGGCGATTAAATCAAAGGCCAGTTGCAGAGTGGGGGTCATGCTGTTTCCTGATCGGCAAAGGCGGGCCGGAGTGCGCCGGACCGCAGAATTTAAAATGGCGCGCATCATAGCAAAACCGCGGCTGTTTTGCGCGCTGGCCGGGGTAGCTAAAGCGGCTGACCCAATAAGCCGTTGCGCCGTCCGGTGGCGGTGATACCATAGCCGGCTTTTTACCCGCCGGATTTTCCGGCCGACCAGCACTATTTAAGGTAGATAACATGAGCCAGCCCCTGACTCTTGAAGAACTGAACCAAGTGATGGCAGAAGCTGATCTGCTGAAATCCGAAGCTGACGTAGAAGCCGCGCTGAATCAGCTGGCTACGGATATCTCAGAACGTCTGAGCAGCAGCCTGCCGGTGGTGTACAGCATCATGAACGGTGGTCTGGTGATGGCCGGTCGTCTGCTGACCAAGCTGCAATTCCCACTGGAGCAGGGTTATATGCATGCCACCCGTTACCGTGGCGAAACTTCAGGACAAACCGATCTGCAATGGCAGGCGCCACCATCGGTGCCGATGGAAGGCCGTACCGTACTGATCCTGGATGACATTTTCGATGAAGGAAACACCCTGGCCGAAGTGGTGAAATCCTGTCAGCAGCAGGGCGCGAAAGAAGTTCTGACCGCGGTGCTGGTGAACAAGGTTCATGACCGTAAAAACACTGATCTGAAGATCGATTTTATCGGTATGGATGTTGAAGACCGTTACGTATTTGGCTGTGGTATGGACTACCGTGGCTACTGGCGTAATGCGCCGGGCATCTACGCGGTGAAAGGTTTGTAATTCGTCAGCGTTTGCTGAACGGTTGGTTATAAAAGGCGCCTTTTGGCGCCTTTTTTGTCTATCCCGCAGATGGGTTTCCCGGCTGGTTTCGCTACACTGTATTGCAGAGGTGAACCTGCGTATGAATGTTGAGTTTATTAACCCGTTTGTAGAGACAATCAATAACATTCTGGCCACCATGGCATCCATGAGCTGCGAATACGGCAAGCCTTATCTGAAAGAGGGGCGTCAGCCTTTAGGTGTGGTTACCGGTATTATTCCGATGTCAGGTGACAGCGTACGTGGCTCACTTGCCATCAGTTTTTCTGCCGGCGCCATTATTAAAATCAGCAGCAGTATGCTGGGTGAAAGCATCGCTGAGGTGGACGAAACCTGCCATGACCTGACCGGCGAGCTGACCAATATGCTGTCGGGTGGTGCGCGTAAGCTGCTGTGGGAAAAAGGCTATGATTTTGACATGGCCAAGCCCGGTATTCTTTCCGGCGAGATGGATATTCCCCATGAAACCACCGGCCCGGTGCTGGTGATTCCGTTTGAAACCAGTGCCGGGCCATTTTTTATTGAGGTGGCACTGTCCTCCAGTCTGAAGCGTGCAGTGCTGAATGCCTGAGTGGGGCTGTCTTAACAAACCGGCGTTATGCCGGTTTTTTTATGCCTGGGTGCTGCTGATTCTGGCCTGAAATGTCCTCGGGCAGGACTTGTTGTTTAGGCAGAAGAGAATAATATGACGGTTCGTCAATTTTCGACGGATCGTCAAAATGAAGTGGTTGTTAAAGTATATTTCTCCCGAGCGACAGCAGCGCCTGTTGCAGCAGATTCAGCAAATGTTGCGTGCCGACAGTGCTCCGGTGCTGTGTCAGGCTGGTGATTCTGCCGCGCCGTTGATGGCCGATAAGCGCCTGTGGATGGCCAGTGAGTCAAGCTCCGAAGGCGGCAATAAGCCGCTGTTTCCGTTGTTTTCCGGCAAGCTAGGCGCCGGCAAAGCCGATTGCCCTCTGGGTCTGCGTAAAAGCAAAGCCGAAAAAATTGCTGAGCGTGAACAGCAGTTGCTGGATATTGCCCATGAATTGCTGAACCGCGATGGCTTTGCCGATTTTTCGATGGATAAGCTGGTGCGTGCCAGTGGCTATTCCAAAGGCACACTGTATAACCATTTTTCCAGTAAGGAAGACTGCCTGTCGGCGCTGTGTCTGCGTGGTATGGCAATGATGGAAGATATGTTCAGCCGTGCTGCTGCATTTGACGGAACCTTGCGGGAAAAAATACTGGCAATGAACGTTGCTTATCACCTCTATGCCAGCCTGCAGCCAACGTTGTCGCTGGCTGTTCTGTCGGCGAAAACCCCCTCATTTACCGAAAAAACATCCGCAGCCCGAAGTGAATTAATCGATGAGTGTGACCTGCGTGTTACCCGCATAGTGGATGATATTTACCGTAACGCCATTGAGCAGGGCTACCTGCAGGACAGCCCGGAATTAACCGTGGAATTAATGGCATTTATCAGCTGGGCGCAGGCATTTGGTCTGAATGCACTGATGACAACGGCCTGTGATATCACCGCGGTCAGCCGCGCGTTAGGAACCAATGTTGCTCTTATCAGCTGTAATATTCTGCTCGATGGTATGGGCTTTAAGCCTCTGTCTTCAGAGTGGGATTATCAGGCCAGCTGGGAACGGGTCGAACGCGATGTATTTGCGCCGGAAATGGCGCAGTTAGGTGCTTTGAAATAACTGAACCATTAATAACTACAGGGAAAGCGTATGAAAACACTCTGGTTAAACACCATATTGCGGTATCCGTGGATACTGCTTTTATTGTTACTGGTGCTGGCGTTTGGTGCTTCGTTTGGCGGTAAGAACCTTTATTTTCGCGGTGATTATAAAGTCTTCTTTTCGCATGATTATGGCCCGCTGCAGGACTTTGAGGAGATGCAGCGCATCTTCAATAAAAACGACAATATTTCGGTATTGGTCGTGCCACAAAATGGCGATGTATTCACCAACGAAAATCTGACTTTATTGGCAGAACTGACGGAACAGGCCTGGCAGACGCCATTTTCCAGCCGCGTCGATTCGGTGGTGAATTTCCAGCATACCTGGTCTGAAGACGACGATATGATCGTTGAGGATCTGGTACAGAATCCACAGGATTTAACCCCCGCTGAGTTACAGCGCATCCGCAATATTGCCATTAATGAGCCGAATCTGAATGGTGGTCTGGTGGCCGCTGACGGCCGCGCTGCGGTGGTGAACATCACCGTGCAGATACCGGATACCCCCAACAACACCGCCGAAGTGATTGAAGTGGTCGATTTCGTTAAGGGGCTGACCAACGAACTGAGCAGCCGCTATCCGCAGGCGGCGTTTTATCATACCGGTGTGATTCCGATGAATTACAGTTTCGCCACCGAGGGTCAGAAAGATATGGCCACCCTGGTGCCGGCGATGCTGGGACTGATTGTGTTAATGCTGGCCGTTATGCTGCGCAGCGTGCTGGCCATGCTGGCAACGGTGCTGGTGCTGATATTGACCATCAGTGTGACTATGGGATTGGGTGGCTGGCTCGGCTTTTTCCTGTCCACCGGCACTATTAACGTACCGATTGTGGTGATGACACTGGCGGTGGCTGACTGCGTACATTTAATAGCTTCGGCACAATTTGCAATGCGTGAAGGGCGTTCGCGCAGCGAAGCCATACGTTTTGCCCTCGATCTGAATTTAATGCCGGTATTTATTACCAGTGCAACCACTGCAGTGGGTTTCCTGACGCTGGTGCTGTCGGAATCTCCGGTGCTGGCCGACTTCGGTATTCTCAGCGCGATTGGTGTGATGGTGGCGTTTGCTCTTTCAGTAACCCTGTTGCCGGTATTGTTGCTGCTGTTGCCAGTGCGGGTAAAAGTGTCGCCTGAGCACCATGGCGGTATGGAAAAATTCGGTGGCTGGGTGGTGCGTCATCAGCGCACGCTGTTGCCGGTTACGGCGTTGTTGATGCTGATTTTCGGCTCGCTGGTCACACTGAATGTAGTGAACGATGAAGCGACCAAGTACTTTGCCAAAGGCACCGACTTCCGCGATTCGGTGGATACTCAGGAAGCTTATCTTTCCGGTACCCAGACCATCGATTGGGCACTGTATACCGGTGAAGCTCAGGGCGTGAATGATCCGGCTTTTATCGCTAAAACCGAGGCCTTTGCTGAATGGCTGCGTCAACAGCCGGAAGTGGATCATGTGACAACGCTGTCGGATACTTTTAAGCGTCTGAATAAAAATATGCACGGTGATGACGAAAGCTATTACCGCATTCCACAGGATCGTGAGCTGGCCGCGCAATATCTGCTGCTGTATGAAATGTCGTTGCCTTACGGACTGGATCTGAATAATCAGCTGAACGTGGATAAATCCTCGACCCGCCTGACCTCGACCCTGAAAAATCTGGGCAGTAAAGAAATCGTCGCGCTGGAAGACCGTGCCCGTGCCTGGTTTGCGGAAAACGCAGCCGGTATCCGCCTGACGGCGGCCAGTCCGGGACTGATGTTCTCGCATATCGGTGAAACCAATATGGACAGCATGATCATCAGCATGATTGCGGCATTGATTTTAATTTCGGCACTGCTGGTGGTGGCATTACGCTCATTGCGCCTGGGAGCGATCAGTCTGATTCCGAACCTTGGCCCGGCGCTGGTCGGTTTTGGTATCTGGGGGCTGATTTCCGGTGAAATTAACCTGGGCCTGTCGATTGTAGCCTCGATGACACTGGGGATTATCGTCGATGATACCGTGCATTTCCTGGCCAAATACAAACGTGCCCGCGATGATGGTAAAGACGCAGAAGCGGCGGTACGCTACGCATTTTCCAGCGTTGGCCGTGCCTTGCTGATTACTACCGTGGTACTGGTGGCCGGATTCTCTATGCTGGCATTCTCAGCGTTCCGCCTGAATTCCGATATGGGACTGGCCACAGCGCTGATTATTTTTATTGCCTTATTGGTCGATTTCTTCTTCCTGCCGGCATTTTTATTGCGCCTTGATAAAAATAATCAGGCACACTGTAACGCTGAAGAACAACAAAAAGCCCGGCAAGACGTACAACAAGATCCAAATCCTGCATCCATTCTCACAGGGGAAACATTATGAAGATTTTTCTGAGCCTTATTACGGCATTTACTCTGGTCAGCCCGCTGGTTGCGCAGGCTGATGCGGCACAACCTGCTGCTGACGCAGCGGAGAAGGGACTGGCCATTGCCAAAGACCGCAAACAACGTGATCTGGGCTGGGGCGACAGTGAAGCAAAAATGACCATGACCCTGCGTAATTCTCAGGGTGAAGAAAGCGTACGAGAAATGCGCCTAAAATCTCTCGAAGTGGTGGATGACGGTGATAAAGGCCTGACCATTTTTGATGAGCCGCGCGATGTGAAAGGCACCGCGTTTCTGAATTTCTCGCACACCGGAAAACCGGATGAACAGTGGCTGTATCTGCCGGCGTTGAAACGCGTTAAACGTATTGCTTCACGCAATAAATCCGGTCCGTTTATGGGCAGTGAATTTGCGTACGAAGATATGAGTTCATTTGAACTGGAGAAATACAGCTTTACCTACCTGCGTGAAGAAACGCTGAACGGTGTGGTCTGCCATGTGATTGAACAGATTCCGGCAGATGAATATTCCGGTTATACCAAACAGATTGTCTGGCTGGATACCGAACACCTGCGTGCACAACAGGTTGAGTTTTATGACCGTAAAAAGAGCCTGCTGAAAACCCTGAATTTCTCTGGTTATAAACTGTATAAAGATAAATTCTGGCGCGCCGATGTGCTGACCATGGTGAATCATCAGAACGGTAAAAGCACCGTGCTGAATACCGCCGAGCTGCGTTTTGATACCGGCCTGACGGATGCCGATTTTAACGATGCCACGCTTTCTCGCGTACGCTGAGCAGGAGGGCGCAATCGGTATGAAACGGCTGATAACCATCACGTTACAGAGCAGCGCCCTGATTGCGCTGAGTGTTAATGCCAGTACCAGCGCCAGCGCCGGGCTTATGCCCGACCTGGCCCTGCAGGGCGCCGTTGAAGGGCGCCAGTTTTTGCAGGAAGCGCAATTTCCGCAACAGGAAGACAGCGTGCTGTCAGTCTGGGCAGAGCCTGAGCTGGTGTGGGAGTGGGGCGATACCCAGCGCCTGACCTTTAAGCCTTTTTATCGTTATGACAGTGCCGATGATGAGCGCAGTCATGGTGATATCCGTGAGCTGATGTGGCTGACCTACGGCTCCAGCTGGGAAGTGCGTGCCGGTATCGGCAAAGTGTTCTGGGGCGTAACTGAGTCACAGCATCTGGTCGATGTTATTAACCAGACCGATCTGGTGGAAGCACCGGACGGCGAAGAAAAACTCGGCCAGCCAATGGTGCATGCGACCTGGTTGCATGAGATCGGCACTCTGGAAGCTTTTATTTTACCGGGATTCCGCGAGCGTACTTTTGCCGGCGAAAAAGGGCGCCTGCGTTCTGCTTTGCTGGTCAGTGACGAGGCTGATTATCAGGCGGCGGAAGAAAAAGAACACGTCGACTGGGCGCTGCGCTGGAGCCGCTCGTTTGAAGTGGCGGAGGCACCGCTGGATTTAAGCGCGGCCTGGTTTCAGGGCACCGCCCGTGATCCTTTTTTAACACCGGATATCACCCTGAGCGGCAGTGGGCCACAGATAACCGGATTAACGCCGTATTATCCGCTGCAGCGTCAGCTGGGTATTACCGCGCAGGCAACGGTGGATGCATGGTTGTGGAAGCTGGAAGTTCTGCGTCGTGATTTCGATGACCATGTGGCTGCTGATCTGAAAACACTGGGTGTAGCCGGCATGCGGGATTACAGCGCCGCAGTGGGTGGTTTTGAATATACCCTGGTGGGGCCTTTTGCTGAGCGCTGGGACAGCGCGCTGGATGTTGGTCTGCTGCTTGAATATCAGTACGACCAGCGCGGCAACGACGCGGCTATGGCACAGAACGATGTGTTTGCGGCTACCCGTCTGGCATTTAACGATGCCGACTCCAGTGAAATTCTGGCCGGTATTACTCAGGATCTGGATTACAGCGGCAGCCGTGGGGTTATGCTCGAAGCCAGCACACGTCTGACGGATTTCACTACGTTAAAAGTGAATGGCTGGATGTTTATGGCTGATGATCAGGAAGATACGCTGGCTTACAGCCTTCGTCAGGATGACTATATTGAAGTCAGTCTGAATATTTTTTACTGAGCAGCCATGCGTTGAATGGCAGTTGTGTGCAGCGAGGGTGTGTGGCGGGTACGGGTAAAGATGGGTAAACACCATTTTCATCTTTTCCGCTGCGCGCCTATTATGCGCCTTTTCACTGCGTAGAAGTCTCTGTGCGCTTTATCATCAGGGTTCCGTGGCGCGGCACTGCGGCGGTGGCGGTTTTAGCACTGGCCGGATGCGCCAGCGTTACACCGGTTGAACCACCCGAGACAGCATTACCGGACATTTTTACCGGCCAGAATAATAACGCCGGTACTGAGCAGAACAGCATCAGTGTTAACCGCTGGTGGCAATCCTTTAACGACCCGCAACTCGACCAGTTTATTGCACAGGGACTGGGGCAGAATTACAGCCTGCAGGCCGCCTGGGCGCGCCTTGCTCAAAGCCGTGCGCTCTGGCGGCAGAATGCCAGTGGCCAGTATCCCGATGTTAACGTTTCCCTCAGTAAATCCCGCAGCTGGCGTGAAAGCACAACCAGCGACTTATGGTCGGCGGGTATTTCCACAGAATACGAACTCGACTTTTGGGGGCGGGTGTCCGCTCTTGATGAGGCCGGCCGCTTAACCGCGCTGGCGAGTCATGCCGCAACACGCACTCAGGCTAATACGGTCGCCGGGCAAATTGCCCTTAACTGGTTTGGCCTGATTAAAGAAGGGCAGAACCTGGCATTGCTGCAACAACAACAGGCGCGGGTTCAGTCGGCGCTACAGGTAATCCGCGGGCGTTTTCAGCGCGGACAGGCGGCGGTTTCCGATGTCTGGCAGCAGGAGCAATTACTGGAATCCATTAATGCTGACCTGATCAGTGCCGAAGGCCTGCGTGACAGTTACCGCCAGCAGCTGGCTGTGTGGATGGGGCACAGTGAATGGCTGTCGGCGGCGGCGCTGGAAAACAGCGAATTGCGCGCTTATCAGACGCAATCCTTGCCGCAGCTCGACACCACACCGTTAACCGTACCGGTCAGTGCCTTACAGCAACGCCCCGATGTGCAGCAGGCTTTCTTTAAGCTGCAAAGTGCCAATGCCAGCCTTGCCGCGGCCGTCGCTAACCGTTACCCGCGTTTTACCCTCAGCGCTTCTTACAGTGGCAGTGACGAAGATCTGGGCAAGGTATTTGATAACTGGCTGACGAATCTGGCCGGTGGTCTGGTGTTGCCCTTAATTGATGGTGGCAACCGCCGTGCCGCCGTTGCACAACAGCGTGCCGCAGTAGATGAGAACCTGGCGCTGTATCAGCAGGCGTTGCTGGACGCCGCGCAGGAAGTACAGCAGGCGCTGACCGACGAACGTCAGAGTCAGGCGCTGGTGGTCAGCCTGGAGCGACAACTGGAACTGGCCAGCAAAACCGAAGCCTTCCAGAACAACCGCTATCGCAAAGGCGTCGGCGACTTTCTGGCCCTGTTAAATGCGCAGCAGGATGTGATCAGTCTGGAGAAGCAGTTGTTAAATGCCCGCTGGAGCCAGCTGCAAAACCGTATTCAGTTATACAAAGCCGTCAGTCATGGCGACTTCAGTAAAGAGGAAACACCGTCATGATGAGTGCACGCCGTCATCGTCGTCCGGCTTCAGGCAATGTTCTGCTGGTCGCGCTGGTTTTACTGGTTGGCGGGGCTTTGGCCTGGTACATCCTGACGTCTGCCCCGAAACCCCAGCGGGTAAAACCCGAAGTTCAGGCACGGCTGGTGGAAGTGACCGCGCTGGAAAGCAAAGATGCCCGGCCATTCTGGCCCACTGGTGGCAAGGTGATGGCGGCCGACAGTGTAACCCTGACCGCACAGGTCAGTGCGCGGGTGGCGGACATCAGTAAGGATGCGCTACCGGGTGCGTATCTGGCCAAAGGCAGTCTGCTGGCCACGCTGGAGAAAACCGATTTTGAACTGCAGGTGCAGCAGAGCCAGGCCGCGCTGACTCAGGCTCAGGCCGATCTCGATATTGAACAGGGGCAGGCCGCACTGGCGCGGGAAGAATATGCACTGGCCGCCGAAAAACTCAGTGCAGAAGAACGTGCATTGGTGCTGCGTGAACCACAGCTGGCCAAAGCCAAAGCCGCACTGCGTACTGCCCGAGCCAACCTTGATCAGGCGCGGCTGAATCTGGCCCGTACCGAGGTACGTATGCCCTTTGCCGGTCAGATTATGGCGCGTCATGTCAGCGCCGGCAGTCAGGTTGGCAGCAGTACTGTGCTGTTTGATCTGGTCAGTACTGAACGCTACTGGATTGAAGTCAAAGTGCCACGTGCTTTCCTGAACTGGCTCGACAGCAGCGCAGACGCCACGCTGAGCATGAGTGGCTGGCAGGGGAAAACCCGCAGCGCCCGTGTTCTTAATGTGCTGCCGGATGTCGACAGCAGTGACCGGCAGGCCAAGGTGGTGCTGGAGCTGGATCAGCCACTGGCCGCAGGACAGCCGCTGGTGCTGGTGAACGATTTTATTGATGTACAGCTGCCCGGCCGTTTACTGAGCGGGGCTGTGACCATTGATGTCCGTCATCTGAATGACGATGACACCCTGTGGGTCGTCAATAACAACGCACTGTATAAGCGCAAAGTCAATGTGCTGTACCGTGGCCGTGAACAGGCCTGGCTGGCGGCGGCCGGGGATAAGAGCAAGGATGGGCAAAACGGTCTGCAGCCTGGTGATCAGCTGCTGCTCAGCCGTATCGACAGCGCTACCGATGGTATGGCGGTACGCATTCAGAACGATATACGCCCACAGGCTGATGGAGCACGTCCATGAGTCTGCGTTATACCGGGCCGGTGGCGTGGATGGCACGCCATGGGGTTGCGCCCAACCTGCTGATGGCATTTCTGATTATTGGCGGCTTTTTAATGTCGCTGAATATCCGTAAAGAATTTATTCCCAGCTACGAAGCCGACATGGTGATTGTCTCGGTTGGTTATGCCGGAGCAACGCCGTCAGAAATGGAGCAGGGCGTTATTCTGCCGATTGAAAACGAGTTGTCGGGTATCGATGGCCTGAAAGAAATTGTCTCCACTGCGACTCAGGGCTCGGCCCAGATCACCGCCGAGCTGGAGAACGGCGTCGATCGTCAGCAGGCCTATCAGGATATTCAGCAGGCGGTTAACCGTATTTCTACTTTCCCGGCACAGATGGAGCGGCCACTGGTGAGAATCGCCAGCCGTTCGATTGATGTGATTGAGCTGGCGTTATTCGGTCCGCTGGATCAGTTCGGATTAAAGCGTCTGGGCGAGCAGATTAAAGATCAGCTGCTGGAATCGCCGGACATTACCAAGGTGGAATTACGCGGTATCAACGATGAAGAAATTCACGTTGAAATCAGCCAGAACGATCTGCAGCGTTATGGCCTTAAGCTGAGCGATGTGGCCGCCATTATCGGTAATAACGCCATTGAGCAGAGTGCCGGCAGCGTAAAAACCGACGGCGGCGACATTCTGGTTACCCTCGATGACCGTCTGTACTGGGCGGAAGAATTCCGTCAGATTCCGCTGATCAGCGACATATCCGGTGTGCAGTTACGCCTTGGTGACGTCGCCAAAGTGCGTGACGGTTTCAGTGACAGTAACCGCGAAATTACCTACAACGGCCAGACCTCGATGAGCTTTAAGGTCTACCGTGCGGAAAGCCAGACGCCGCTGACGGTGGTGGAAGCGGTGTACAAAAAGCTTGATGAAATCCGTCCGCAGTTACCACCGGGCATGTCGCTGATCATTACCGACGATGATGGCGAAACCTATAAACAACGGGTGGGGCTGCTGCTGAAAAACGCGGTGGTGGGACTGGTGCTGGTGATGGTGCTGCTCAGTCTTTTCCTCGAATACCGTTTGGCTTTCTGGGTCACCATGGGAATTCCGACGGCCTTTATGGGCGCCATGTTGCTGCTGCCGGGCTGGGATATGTCGATCAATATGATCTCCATGTTCGCCTTTATCGTCGCGCTGGGCATCGTGGTCGATGATGCGATCATTGCCGGCGAAAATATCTACGAGCATATGCAGAAGGGCATGCCTTTTATGGATGCCGCCATTTTTGGTGCCAAAGAAGTCGCCATGCCGCTGGCCTTTGCCATTCTCACCAACGTAGCCGCGTTTCTGCCATTACTGGCGTTGCCGGGCATGATGGGCAAACTCTTTATTGCCATCCCTATTGTGGTGATCAGCTGTTTTATTATTTCCTGGCTGGAAGCCTTATTTATTTTACCGGCGCACCTCGGGCGTATGAAAAAGCGCGATGTATTGCACGATCCGCACTGGCTGGACCGTTTGCAGCAACGCGTGGATAAAGGTCTGCACCGTTTTATTCAGACACGCTATCTGCCATTGCTGGACGGCAGCCTGCGTGCGCCGGGATTAACTCTGGCAATCGCGGTGGCTATTGCCCTGATTGTACTGGCCTGGCCTATGAGCGGACGTATGGGCTTCAGTATGTTCCCGCGTCTTGAAGGGGAATTTGCCGTCGCCAAGGTAGAAATGCCGCCTAATGCACCGCTCAGTCAGGCACAGCAGGTACGTGATCTGCTCGAAGCGCGGCTGAAAGAGGTGGTTGATCCGATTGAAGCGCAGGGCAAACCGCTGCTGGTCAGTGTGGAAGGCGATATTGAAAACGCCACCATTGAGATTCAGGCCAAACTGGTGGACACCGAAGTGCGTCCGGTATCGGCCAACGAAGTGGTAAAACGCTGGCGTGAGGCCATTGGTGAAATTCCGGGTATCCGCAGTCTGACCTTTGATGCCGAACGTGGTGGCGGCCCGTCCGGTGGTGCCGGTTTAACGGTTGAACTGCGCGGCAGTAATACCGAACTGCTGGCCACCGCCAGTGCTGAGCTGGGCGACTTTATGCAGCAGCTTGGCGGTGTTAAAGATGTGGCATCCAGCTTTACCAACGGTAAGCCGCAGTGGGATATCGAGCTGAATGAGCGGGGGCGCAGTCTTGGGCTGGAAGCCGATGTGGTGGCGCAGCAGATTCGTGCTGCACTGTATGGTGCCCGTGCCTTGCGCCAGCAGCGCGAACGTAATGAAGTGACGGTGCTGGTGCGCCTGCCGCAGGAGGAGCGGGCGTTCAGTGCCGATATCGAGCGGCTGATGATTCTGACCCCACAGGGCGGTTATGTACCGTTGGCAGATATCGCCATTCTGCATAAAGAGCTGTCTCCGGCCAGCATCTCCCGTCGTGATGGTCGCCAGGTAGTGACGGTGACGGCTGAAGTGGAACCGCGCGAGCAGGTGCCGGCGGTGATGGCGGTGTTGCGCGAAGAAGCCTTTGCCGATCTGCGGGCAAAATACCCAACGCTGGATTTTGATTTCCGCGGCCGTCAGGCCGATACCCAGGAGAGCATGAGTTCGCTGCAGTTATACGGCTTTTTCGCCATGCTGCTGATTTACGTACTGCTGGCGATTCCGTTCCGCAGCTACAGCCAGCCATTGCTGATTATGGTGGTGATTCCTTTCGGCGCTGTAGGGGCGATTATTGGCCATTTGCTGCTCGGTTACAGTATGTCGATTATGTCGGTGATGGGCATCGTGGCGCTGGCCGGGGTGGTGGTGAACGACAGTCTGATTCTGATTGACTACGCTAACCGCCGTCGGCTGGAGGCCGGGCTGAGTGCGCTGGAAGCAGTTCGTGAAGCGGGTGTCCGCCGTTTCCGGCCGATTCTGCTGACCACCCTGACCACCTTTGGCGGGCTTTCGCCGATGGTGTTTGAAACCTCCCGCCAGGCACAGTTTATTACACCGATGGCGGTATCGCTGGGCTTTGGTATTCTGTTCACCACCTTTATCTGCCTGCTGATATTGCCTTCACTCTATGTGTTGCTGGACAAAATCCTGCTGGC
>NZ_DDCJ01000056.1:0-1823 GCF_002335285.1 Thalassolituus sp. UBA2009 | reverse complement strand
GAAATATCCGTCAGGTGGACAGCCAGCCCGGTAAACGCACAAAAAATAAGCGAAAACCTGAAAATGTCCTGATGGGCTGGTATAGTGCGCGGCTTTCTGAACCCAGCCCGGAGAAACCCGCATTATGTTGTTGCTGCGCGAGTTTATGCAGACCTTTTCCCCCAATGTTAAAAATGACACCTTATCTGGCCTGACCGTTGCCCTGGCACTGGTACCGGAAGCGGTGGCTTTTGCTTTTGTGGCGGGAGTTCATCCGCTGACCGGTCTGTATGCAGCCTTTATGGTGGGCCTGATTACCGCATTAATCGGTGGCCGTCCGGGCATGATTTCCGGCGCAACCGGCGCACTGGCGGTGGTGATGGTATCGCTGGTGGCGGAGGCCGAGCGTGATTTCGGTGCGGGTTCGGGGCCGCAGTATCTGTTTGCGGCCGTGGTGCTGATGGGCATGATTCAGGTAACCGCCGGTGCGCTGAAACTGGGTAAATTTATCCGTATCGTGCCGTACCCGGTGATGCTGGGCTTTGTGAATGGTCTGGCGCTGGTGATTTTTCTGGCGCAGTTACCGCAGCTGCAATCCTTCACGCCGGAAGGGAAGTGGGGCTGGACCGACGGTGTATGGCTGCAGGGAACTGAGCTGTATGTGATGCTCGGACTGGTGCTGGCAACCATGTTTATTACCCATTATCTGCCGAAAATGACCAAAGCCGTCCCATCGGCTCTGGCCGGTATTCTGGTGGTCAGCCTGGCCGCCTGGGGTCTGCAGCTGGATACCAAAACCGTGGGCGATCTGGCCAGTATTGCCGGCGGATTACCTGAATTCGCCGTACCTGTGGTGCCGATGACCCTTGATACCCTGTGGTTTATCCTGCCGTATTCAGTGATTTTTGCGGCTATTGGTCTGATTGAATCCTTGCTGACCGTCACCGTTATCGACGAAATGACTAACACCCGTGGCCGTGGCAATAAAGAATGTGTGGCGCAGGGAACAGCCAACGTGGTCACCGGTTTCTTTGGTGGTATGGGTGGTTGCGCCATGATCGGCCAGAGCATGATTAACGTCAGCTCCGGTGGGCGTGGCCGTTTATCCGGCATTGCCGCGGCGCTGTTCCTGCTCAGCTTTATTCTGTTTGCCAGCCCGCTAATTGAACAGATTCCGATTGCGGCTTTAATCGGTGTGATGTTTATGGTGGTAATCGGCACCTTCGAGTGGTCGAGCTTCCGTATTCTGCGCAAAGTACCTAAGCACGATGCCTTCGTGCTGATTCTGGTGTCTGCCGTGACCGTGGTGACCGATCTTGCTATTGCTGTAATCGTCGGTGTTATCGTCGCAGCGCTGGTCTTTGCCTGGGAGCACGCCAAGCACATCAGCGCCCGTACCCGCATTCAGGAAAATGGTGCCAAAGTGTATGAATTATTTGGCCCGTTATTCTTTGGCTCAGTGGCAAATTTCAAAGAATTATTTGAGCCGGAAAATGACCCGGATGTAGTTATTATTGAATTCCGTAGCTCCCGTGTTGCCGACCACTCGGCGCTGGAAGCCATCGACAGCATTGCTGAACGCTACCTGGCTCTTGGCAAAGAACTACACCTGCGCCATTTAAGTGAAGAGTGCCGCAGTATGCTGAAAAAAGCCGGTAATCTGTGTGATGTTAACGTGATTGAAGATCCAAATTACCGCGTTGCGGTGGATGAGCTGGCCTGATATCAGGCTGGTTTAAAACCATAAAAAAGCCTGCTGACGCCACTGCTGTCTCACAGTTTGGAGTGACATAGTTTCACTCCAAACTGTAGCATTCATAGACTACTGTTTTTCAATCTGAAAC